>JAISVH010000133.1 GCA_031271685.1 Eubacterium sp.
TTGTTATTATTGATATTTTCTAAGTTAAAGTAGTTCCGCAACGTGCGCGTTGTGGGCGCTGTTTGCAAACGGCGCAATCCTCGTTTAACTTTAAATTTAGTAAATTTAAAGTTAAACGATTATAGTCAGCATGGAATCCGTCGCCTAAATGGAGGGGATATGAACGCGGTTAGAGCAAATTGCGTAAACATGGAAGTGAATTCCATGTTTACGCTCGCCGCATAAAGCGGCGCAATGCGGCAAAGCCGCGGTGTTTATATCATTTTTAAAAACGTAAACGTTTTATTAAAATGACATAAAATTCTTAAAAGGAAAGGAAGTAAGCATGAATTTTGTAATTACAACAAAGTTTGCTGGAGATGATTTATTTGATTTGTTTGATGGCGAAGTGCCGGGTTATGTTTATAATTTCGGAGAATATTTTAAAAAAATTCTTGGCGAGTATTTAACTTTGACTGAGATTTATAAAAAGAGATTTGACTCAATAATCAATGAATCTGAAGGCAACAAGAGTTTTTCGTCGATAATGATTGATACACAGACATCGCTTGATTTGGAAGACATGTTTAATAATGCCTTGTCCGAGAAAGAATTTTGCGAGAATAATATTAACAATTTTCGATTAATTCATGAAAAGAATGATTCCGCTACTGATTCTGATGACAGAGGTGAATTTGACGACATAACTGAAAGCTTTGAAAATCTTTCGTCAGCTATAAAAATAAGGAATGAAACGTTATATGAATTAGCGGAAAAAAATTATGAATTGGTTAATGTAAATCTGAATGGAGAAAAAACCGGGCAGATCATATTAGGCGGAGAATTATTTTTAAACAGTTATGAAGAATATGGAAGCGTTTTATTAAAAGGCATTTTTGATCAAAATAAGGAAACCAACGAGGAGCATAGTATAATTAACGAAAAAAAAGATTTAAATGATTTTTTAAAATATGATATTCTAAAAGAGGGACTTTATGCCATTCGCATGGTTCAAGATCTTTATAATATAGAGGAAACGCTTAGCAGAACGCCAATTTTAAATGAGCTTAAGTGGGATAAGTATAATTTAGTTGAAGAATTATATGCGCAGAAGGGTTTAAGCTTTTCAAGCGAGCAAGTAGATATGCCGATATCTTATGATGATGTTTTTCCTGAATATCAGGCGGTGGGAAGAATTGAAAAAAACTTTGATCGGAATAAAATGAAAGCCCGTTACGGAGATATATGGGAGTTAATCGGTGCTTATACATCAATAAGTCAGCTATTTAAAGAAAATCATAAAACCGAAGAATTTTTGCACTATTCAGCGGAAAACAGAGAACGTTCTACATTCGCCGCACGGCATGATTTGACAAGCGACACTTTTAAAAGCATTGTAGATATAAATGAGAATAAATCTAAAACAATAGATAGTATGGCGCTGTCGGCAAAAGAAATATCGACGCCTGTTGTTAATAATATATACAATAATCAAAAAATTGAGCTAAATCCAACAGTATATAATAACGCAAAAGAAGATATACAACAATTGTTTGAACAATGGGCAACTGAGCTGTTTGAAAATTTTAAAACCGATGGTGAAAGAGCGTATATATAGCAGTTTGACTAATAAACAAAAAAGTCAAACTGCTATAATTATAATTAATTTTTTGAGCCTTTATATCGGTGATAAGTATAAATCTAAAAATGAGATAGGAGACTATTATGTATGATGTTTATTTAGACGGCATAAGATTACCGGTTACGCCACAGGCAATTTTAACAAGAAACAAGAATCTTAACAGGGTGGCTATGCTTTTAAATGAAGGGGAAATAAATATTATAAAATCACCGGGACTGTGCTCGTTTTCTTTTTCGGCGCTTGTTCCGCAAAAGGAATATCCTTTCGCATTATATCCGGATGGATTTAAAGGCGCAACTTTTTATTTAGAGCTACTTAACCGGCTTAAAAGGGGAGATAAGGAAAAGAGTGCAAAGCCGTTTTGGTTTACCGTTTCAAGAAGCGGCTCTGCCGGCAATAACGAGTTTTTGCATACTGATGTTGAGGTGACGTTAGAAAATTATACTATTAAAGAAGAAGCGGATAACGGAATGGATATAATTGTTGAAATTGAGCTTCTTCAATATACTGAGTTTGGGACGGTTGAATATGAAAAAACTGAAAAAAATTTATTGAAAAAACAAACAGTTAGGAAGACGGACGACAAGCCTAAATTCAAAACACATAAGGTGGTCTTAGGGGAGTATCTTTGGCTGATTGCACAGAGATATTTGGGAGATGGCAATCGCTATCGTGAAATTTATATTTTGAACAAGACAATGATTGATGAACGGAATAAAGGAACAAATTATCCGACATATACGATTTATGCAGGACAAGAACTTGTTTTGCCTTAGATAAGCTTTAAAATTTTGATATATTACTCTCGCACCAAACACTTGATAACTATTACATGTCTTTTTACCGCTAAAATGCGCTCATGTCCCCCTTTCCTCTTAGGCGGCGGGTTTTATGATGACTAGTTAATTAACTTAGAAAACTTCAAAAATAATAATGCGAAAGCTAAAGTTAATCTGCCAAGTGTATTCACTGCAAAATACCATGAGGTTTTGCGGGAATTATTTTTGTTTGTTTTCAATTTAATTTACTATGCGTCAGCGGAGGGTGATTATCCTTCGCCGACCTTGTTATAGTCCTTTAACTTAATGCACACCGCACAACTCACGAATAATGGCTTGACGCACAAATCACTTGCGTATTTCTCGCCAAACTTCGTTAATTTTGCCTTAAATATCGATGGATATTCGCGGCAAAATTACCTAGTTTTGCGAAAAATCCGACTGCGTGCTTTTTGCACGCCAGAGCTGTGTGGTGTTGCCTAAAAAATGCTTAGTATTTTTTAAGTTAAAGGGATGCCGCAACGTGCGCGTTGCGGGTACTGTTCGCAAACAGCGCAATCCTCGTTTAATTTTTAATTTTGTAAATTTAAAGTTAAACGATTATAAAACACCGGAAGCGGCTCCGCCGCAGATGTTAGAAGAAATTAGAGCGTGTTTAAGCAAATAAAGACGCCCATATTTTTGCGTGTTTTCCGACATTTTGTGAACACGATCTAGTAAACTTAAATTTATTGGGAGGAGCAAATGGCGAAAAGCGTTTTGAATGTGAGTAATACAATTATGAAATCAGACATAATAGATAAAGATCAGGAAAAAAAATTCAGCTTTTTGGAAATACAGGGAGAGCTTAAAATCTCAAGCCTTACATATAAGGTTTCGGACGACGCTTTAGATTTTGATGTTCAAACTCCCGATGCAGATCATGCGCCTTCAATTGATGAAATGATTGATGGAAAAGAGGCTATTGTGCAGGCGATTAAAAAAAACTTGATGACCGAAAGATACGCATATGTCATTTATTCTGATAATTATGGTTTTCGCTCTGAAGATATTATTGCTAAACCGCTAAACCTAGCAGCGGCAATGATTGAGCGAAGAGTTCGCGAGGCATTGATTCGTGATGATCGTATTATTAATGTCACAAATTTTATTTTTGAGAAAACAAAAAAATCATTGCATGTTTTCTTTATCGTTAATACTATATTCGGTGATATTCAAGCGGATAAAGAAATTATAGTTTAGAAAGAGGAGAATATGGAAAATTATCAAAGTGTTTTGGAAAGAATGCTTGGGAAGGTCCCTGGAGATGTTGACAAGAGAGAAGGCTCTATAATTTATGATGCCTTAGCACCCGCCGCTATGGAATTAGCAAGGGCATACACTGAATTTCATAAGCTTTTAGATGAAGCGTTTGCAGATACCGCTAGCCGTGAATTTTTGATAAGGCACGCGGCGGAACGCGGACTTGAACCATATCCGGCTACGCAGGCGGTGCTAAGGGGAGAATTCAGTCCATCCGGCATAGATGTTTTGAACTGTCGATTTAGCCTTGGCAACATGTACTATACTGCATTTGAGAAGATTGTTGACGGCGTTTATAAAATGCGGGCCGAGACATCGGGCACTGAAGGAAATCTCCATTTTGGAAGCATGGTTCCGGTTGATTACATTGAAGGTCTTGAAAGTAGTCTGATAAATGAGGTATTAATTTTAGGAATGGAAGAAGAGGAAACTGAGAAATTCAGGCAACGATATTTTGAAAGTTTTAGCGCAAAAACATTCGGAGGCAACAAAAAAGATTATATTGACAAAGTAGAAGCAATAACAGGCGGCACGGTGAAAGTAGAAAGTTGTTGGAACGGCGGAGGAACAGTTAAACTGATTATTTTGGACAATCAATTTAATAAAGCTAGCAAAGCACTTATAGAAGAGGTGCAGGAATTGATTGACCCGACACAAGACGGAGCAGGTTTGGGTCTTGCGCCAATAGGTCATACCGTTACGGTTGATACTGTTTCTTATGTGCCGATAAATATAAAGACAAAACTTATTTTTAAAAATGGTTTTTCTTGGGAAGAGAAGGAAGAGCAGATAAAAGAAGTGATTTATAAATACTTTCTTGATCTTAAAAATTTGTGGGCAAATCAGGATAATCTTGTTATAAGGACCTCTCAGATTGAAGCTAGGTTGCTGTCTTTGCCTGATATAGAGGATGTGAGCGAAACAATAATAAATGATAAAAAAGGAACTCTAACTTTGGCGCCTTATGAAATACCTGTGCTTGGAGGTATCTCTTATGTATCCTAAAATCTCTCTTTTTAGTTTTTTACCTCCGTTTGTCAGAAACTGTAAAGAGTTCAAATACATAACTGACATTGAAGATTTTGAAATTGAATGTTTTTGGGAATTGCTGAAAAAAGAGAGCGATAATTTTTTTATAAAATCATCTGATGAAGACGGAATAAAGAGATATGAAAATATGTTGAAAATTTGTCCTAAGCGGAATGATACTATTGAGGACAGAATTACAAAAGCGCTTTTAAAGATTAATGAAAACACGCCCTTTACACTTAGGTGGCTTAAAGCGCGGCTCGCCGATATTTGCGGAATAGGAGGATTTGATGTTGTTTTAGAACGCAATGACTATATTATTAATGTGGAAATAGCGCTCGCAAAAAAGGACAAGTATGAAATAGTTGAATCATTACTTAATCGAATTTGTCCGGCAAATTTAATTATCAATATTTTGAATAAACTTAATAAGCATTTAACTTTGCATTCTTTTGCGCATTCTCAGATGAACAAAAAATCACATTATCAATTAAGGAATGAGGCCTTAGTTATGAATTTTACATTAAATAACTTTAGTTATGGAGAGATTGAATCACAAACATATTATCAATTGGAAAGCGAGATATGGAGAGTATGAACAAAACTGTAAATTATAGTTTAAACAAACCGGAGCAGACGGACTATTACGAAGTTGATGATTTCAATAAAAACGCAGATATAATTGATGAGGAATTGTCAAAATGCGCAAAAAAAGCTAATAAAGCAGTAATGGGAAATTTAGCCGAACTTGACGCTAATGGTGATTTGATTGACAGCGGGAAAAAAATAGCCGATATTGTTACAAAACCTGACACCATAACAAATTTTTCGGTTAATAGTATTTCGGGGGCAACTCATACTCATGCAATTAGTGGATTTTTTAAAGAATTTTTTGTATCTTCAGGTAGCAATGCCGATGATATAAAAATACCGGGCCTATATCAATGTGTTGGAAACTGGAATCCTGCAATTAAGTTTCCTGTTGTGGGGGCGGCTTTGCGAGGAACACTATTAGTAATGCAGGCTGCTTATGAAAGCTCTTTTTATTTAACGCAAGTATTTTTTAGTTCTCGAAAAATTGTGCAGAGGTATTGGGAAGGAAACGTGTGGTCTGCGTGGACGGACGCGGGACAAGAAATCGATATAAAGTTAACTGATGAAGAAGGTTCATCGATTTTGCCAACTACTGATACGGAAACGTCAGAAGATATTAAGATTTCAGGGCGTTTTCAAACTGTTAGAAACAATTTAAAGCAATTATTTATTGATTTTAAAGAACTAAATCAAAAGTTTGAAAATTTAGAAAAGAAATTAGGTGACAAATAATGAAAGAAACAAAGAACTATAATCTAAAAAAACCTGAAAGAACAGATTTTTTTAATATTGATGATTTTAATTATAATGCAGATATTATAGAAGAAGAATTGGAAAAACGGGCAAGCAAAGAATTAGCCACTATTACGTCGGCAGGTCTTATGAGCGCATCAGATAAGTCAAAACTCAATGATATAGATGCACAAGCTAATAAAGTCATCGGAGTAAAAGGCAGTCTCGAAAACGAATATCGAACAGGAAACGTTAATCTTTCGGCGGAAAATATAGGAGCAACTCCTGTAGCGCATCTTAGATCAACAGGCGCGGATCAACACGGACTTGGAGACGGTGCAAACGCCGGATTCAGCACAAACGATTATACAATGGCTGAAAAAACAAAGCTTTCAGGAATTGAAGCATGTGCTCAGGTTAACGCCGTCACTTCTGTAAATGATAAGACCGGTGCCGTTGTGCTTAGCGCGGAAGATGTAGGCGCAGCCACGATTGAGGCTTTAAGCGTAGCCGTAGAACATATTTCAAATATTTCAGACAGAGTTGAAGCTGTCAATGACGATTCGGACTATAAAATAGACAGGCTTTGCGAGTCCATAGATAAAAAGCAAGATTTGATTTTCGCAGCCGGCTTTGAATATTTATTGACCGCGCCGGATAACGAGGGCGAACAGCCTGGAAATGTTCATATATCCGGATTTGCTACAAAAGATACGGCTACCGCTTCAAAAAACGGCCTCATGAGCGCGGAGGATAAAGCAAAACTTGACAAAATACAATACATATATAGGACTGAAATTATTACGGCAAATAAGTATTGGGTTGTTCCAAACTATGAAAAATCTAAAGGTGTGACGGTTAGATTGTTTGGCGGCGGCGGCGGGGGAAAATCCGCAATCAACGGGGCGGGCGGCGGCGGCGGACATATGGCGGTCGGGGTGTTTTATCCCGCTGTTGGAGATATTGTTAATGTTACTATAGGTATCGGAGGTATTGCCGGACTAGCTTCCGGTGAAAACGGAGGAGTGTCGTCTTTCGGAACATATATATCCGCAAGTGGCGGCAATGGAGGCGAAGCGTCCGGAAGAGGCGGCTTCGGAGGAACGGGCGGCGGAGGCAGTGGCGGTTATGGTGGAAGAGGAAGTTACGGCGGCGGTGGAGGAGGGTCTAGTGCCAGCGACGGCTCGGGGGGAAATGGGGGAACTTACGGAGGCGGTGGCGGAGGAGCAGGCAAATATTTAAGCACATTTACAACGACGGGTGGCGCAGGGGGCACATACGGTGGAAATGGAGGGAGTGGCGGATATTTAAGTGATGGATCAGCCGGAGTTAATGGGGTAAATACGTTAACATTAGACGGAGTTGAGTTTAGGGGAGAAGGATTAGGCGGTTTATTTGGGGCTATTGGGGTATCGTCCGGCGGTGGCGGTGGCGGTGGAGGTTACGGAGGTAATGGAGGAAACGGCGCAGCAGGATGGGCAGTCAGCGCAGCTTATGGACAAGGCGGCGGTGGCGGCGGCGGCGGTTACGGAGGAAATGGCGGTGCCGGTACTTATGGGGCCGGAGGAGGAGGAGGAGGATACGGAGGTAACGGAAAGTCTTCAGGTGACGGAGGAGGAGGAGGAGGTTACGGTCCGGATAATTACGGGGCAGGCGGCAATGGGGGAATAAATTTGAAAACCACACAAAATGGGAGCGACGGAGTTTGTATAATTCAATATTATGAAAGTGTTTAGGGGGAATTATGAAAATATTTCAGATTTTTAACGGTAGATGTCATTATGACATGACGCCGCTGCACCGAAACCTAGAAGAAGCAAAGAAGCATTATTCTTCTGATACAATTATTGTTGAAACCCCCGATTACGTATTTCAGGATTGGGGTTTTGACGAAACAAAAAAGGGGGAAGAAATGTTTATAAAGCCCGAACCTCCAGATGGTTGGGGCTATGATGAGATTACTGGTACATTTTACAATATTTCCATGCAAAAAGAAAATCAACTAACCGCTCAATTATGCGAATATCAGAAGAATCTTAACGATACTGATTATTTGGTAATAAAGCTATCAGAAGGAGAACTGCCTGAATCTAGCTATATTGAAACTGGAATTAAAGAAAAACGCCGATGGTGGCGAGATGAAGTAAATCGGCTAAGAACGGAGTTGGAATGTTTGAAATCACAAAACGGATAGAAAGTATTAGAACAACACCGCACAACTCACGCTTAACGGCTTGGCACAAAAATCACTTGCGTATTTCTCGCCAAACTTCGTTAATTTTGCCTTAAATATCAACGGATATTCGCGGCAAAATTGCCTAGTTTTACAAAAAATCCGGCTGTGTGCTTTGCACGCCAGAGCTGTGCGGCATTGCCTTATCAATTACATTTTTTATTATTGAAAGGGAAGTTTATGGATGGGATAACAAAATTTAAAATATTTTTCACGGCGGCAATAACCGCTGCGGGCACATGGTTAGGTACTATATGGCATTACTTTGCATTTGCGCTGGCCGCAATGATAATAGACTATATAACCGGAATTATGGCCGGACGAATTAATGAAGGTTTGCAAAGCGGTAAGGCTTTTAAAGGACTTGAGAAAAAAATTGGCATGCTGCTGTTTTTATTTTTAGGATTTTTGATTGACGGAGCGTTTAATTATTTTATTGGAGCCGGTTTTCCGTTTGAGGCGCCATTTCATCTTCCTATAGGACCATTAGTATCGGCATGGGTTTTTATTGCCGAGGCTATCTCGGTTTGTGAAAATATTGAGCGATTAGGAGCGCCAATACCGAAAGTTATAACTAATTTACTAAAAAAGTCTAAGAGCAATATTTATGAGGAGGATTAAAATGGCTAAAATAAGCATCGAAGTCGGTCACGGGGGCAAAGATGTCGGAGCGGTCACTAAAGATGGCAAGGTGTTTGAAAAGGATATAAATCTTACGGTTGCCATGGAGCTAAAACATCAATTGGAGCGTCATGGACAAGATGTTCTTATTTCCCGCGAAACCGACTGCGACGATTTGGCAAAAGATTTTTTTAATAAAGCCAAAGCGTGGAAACCGGATTTACATATCAGCGTGCATACCAACGCTTTCAACGGTACGGCGAAAGGGTTTGAAATATACCGGTCTAATATAGGTACTTATAAAACACGGTCAAATGAACTTTGCAAACGCATTGAGTTACAGACAACTAATTTGGGGCAAACAAGCAGGGGCGTCAAAGACAGCCCGTTTCTTTTAAGCTCACTGCCTTGCGTTTCGGCATATTGTGAGCTTGGATTTATGGATAATCCTATAGATTATAAGCAGTTTGACACCGCCGCGAAACAAAAAGCTTTTGCCATAGCATATACAAAAGGGATCTTGAAATATTTAGGCAAACAGTGGGTTGACGAAAAATCGGCCGAAAAGGCTGACGGCAGCCTAGCATTGATAAACGACTCAGGCGGTAAGACGGTATACCGGGTTATCGCCGGTGTTTACAGCGAAAAGAAAAACGCTGAGAACTGGGTAGAAGAATTGAAAAAGCAAGGTCTTGAAAGTTTTATATTGCAAGAAAAAAAAAGTTTATAGAAATTTACATATAGAAAAATTGCGTTTTAAGATTATATTTTATAAATCACTCAGCAATTCATGCAAGACTTTTATAAGCTGAGCGTTTCGCTCGTTAGTAGCCACTGCGGATCGATAAAAGCCTTTTTTTAGACCTTTAAAGTTTTCGCAGTTTCGGATAAGAATATTGTTTTTAAGTAATTCTTTGTGCAAATCCAAATTAAACGGGCAGTAAAAAAAAATAAAGTTAGCTGAAGAAGGATAAACTGTAAACCCTATTCGATTAAGTTCCATAATCATAAATTCCCGTTCTTGTTTTATATAAGAGCGGGATTTTTTCATATATTCAATTCCGTTCTTTAATGCGGCTATACCGGCTGATTGCGCGGCGTTAGACACTGACCAGTCGGGACCGCAATGCCTTAAGCGGTCAAGTAGTTCGATATTTTCGCTGATAGCGTAACCAAGACGTAATCCGGGCATTGAGAACATTTTTGTAAAAGCTTTAAGTATAACAATATTTTTATATTTTTTTATCAGCGACTTTGCCGAATAATTTTCAGCTTTTGATGCAAAGTCTAAAAAGCATTCGTCAATAACCAGTAATGAGCCTATTGCTTTACAAGCCGAAGCTATTTCCTCAATTTTTTGGAATTCGGTTAAGCTTCCTGTCGGATTATTTGGGTTGCAGATAAACACCATATCAGGTAAATATAAAAGAATTATTTCTATAATATCTTTTCTAATATTAAAATTATCGTCTTTTTTCAGAAAATAATATTTAACGCTTGCCCCAATGGCTTCGCAGGCTCGGCTGTAATCATTGAAAGAGGGTGCGGGAATAAGCGCTTTCTTAGGTTTTAAGGCAAAAGCCAATCTGAATAAAATATCAGACGCCCCATTGCCGCAAAGGATATCTGATATTTTAAGATCCTCAAATTCCGCTAGTTTTGAGGTTAAAGCTCGACATGCGAAGTCGGGATAAACGTGTGAATTGTCAATCGAGGTTTTTGCGGCAATGA
The DNA here is from genome assembly GCA_031271685.1 of Eubacterium sp. GTDB lineage: Bacteria > Bacillota > Clostridia > Oscillospirales > Ruminococcaceae > Ruminiclostridium_E. The sequence goes on from JAISVH010000133.1 coordinate 10,643, forward strand.
TGGCTTCTTTAGGCATACCTAGGGGATTAATATTAGTTGAAAGATCAATTATATTTTGGATAACGCTTCCGTTTTTGTTATATATGTCTCCTCCGTGCGAATATTTGTACATATGACACTATTTCCTAATTTCTAACTTTTTAAACGCTTCGATGATTTGGTGGTTGGTGACCACATCTTTCGGATTGAACCGCCCTTGATTTAATTCAAAAATACCGTTGTTAACCAGAGTTTGAACTATCCTTTGATTTTCACACTGTTCTAGATCAAGAATCTTTATATTCTCTTTTTCGTTTGCTTTAAAATTACCTGACATAAATATTGCCATAGCCAACTCGTCTTTTGTAACATCGGATTCAGGATGGAAAAGATCGTTTCCTGAACTGTCGCGTTCATATCCGATAATCCCAGAATAAATAACCGTTTCAATATAATCAAAATCTTCATCCTGCCAATTTACATCGGAAAGTCGGCCATAAGTATGGCCTTTTTGCTCGGTATCATAATATTTTGATGAACTTGGGACATAAATTGGCAAATGCAGCGATTTTATAACAATGTTGGCAAAACTCCTTTTAGTTGCGTAATTATCGTTATCAAAAAGGCTTAGGTCATCCATTATATCCGGATATAAAAACCTGGCGATTTCGTTGACGCCCTTATAATATCTGAATGTTGGCGATGATATTAACTTTTCGTTTATAAGGCATACCCTGTTATTTTTAATGGCTTTCACTGCGTCCCAACCACGTCGCTCATTAATTGAGGTCAAATTTCCGCCCGCGTTCATTGCCCCACGTTGTGAGATGTAAACGTCAATATTGTCGGCATTTTCAAATATTTTTTCCTCGCCGAAAGTCGCTATCGTGCTTCCTTCTGACATTGGTTCAACATCGGAGGCTATGTTTATTCCGCCGGCAAAAGCAATTGCCTGACCGGGCATTGACTCTGGAGTAACAGTGCGAATATTGGTTTCGGTAGACTCAAAGAAAACCGTCTGACGTTTGTCTTCAGGTATGCCTACCGTAATAGATTTGATTTTGTCAATGCGGGAAATAAACAGCTCGAGCTTTTGAGAAGCGGATTCTTCCAAGCCGGTCAGCATTGCAAGCTTTCGTATGTATTCGGGAAACTCTTCAAGATTTTCGGGATAAAACGACACCACTAGAATACCGGCGCGTTTGACGGCAGACACCCAGTCGGGCGCTTTTTCTGAAATAAAAGGACGGATAATAACGCAATCGGGATCGGCGGCAATCACGGCTTCAGGATCTCCGTTATAGTTAAATGTAGGGAGCAGAGCCGCTTCGGGCGGGTAGATGCCGGTGGAGTAATTCCCTATCAAAAATTTTTCCGCTCCAATTTCATAAAGATTTTCCGTATGAGCTGAGTACATGGAAATAATTCGAGAACAAGGCTTGTCAAGGTTTATTTCCTGTCCCTCGTCATCTAAAAAATAAATACGCAACCTTTCATTTTCAGGAATTAAAGAAACAGTATTTTCGGTTTTTTCACATCCGACTGCCATAAGCAATATAACCGTCGCAATGAAAACAGTTAAAATCCGTTTATTCATAAAAGAGAGGTCTCCGCGTTTCTGGCATGCAAAACAAACAAGTCTTGAATCGCGGGATATTCTCCCAATCCCGTAATCACGCACTCAACTTCAAATCCGTTTTGCTTTAAAATTGTTTTCCAACTGCCTTCTTCATCGCTAGCCATGTCGTTAGTTGCGTGGTCCCCGGCAACGATCATAAATGGCAGCAGCACGACCTTTGTATATCCGCCTGCCTCAAGCGCAGGAATGATATCGTCAATGGTTGGCGACGCCTCGACCGTACCCATAAAATAATTGCCGTGACCCTGGTCTTTTAGCATATTATCCAGTCTCTGATATGTGCTGTTGGCTTCATGCGTCGTTCCATGTCCCATGAAAACGACAGCGGTTTTTTCTGCGTCATAATCTTTTGTGAATTCCAAAATAGCGGACGACACAAAATCATAGTCATCGTCGGAAATCATAAGCGGCTCGCCATAGGCTATTTTTTCAAAGCTGCTTTCAAAGGGTTTGCATGAGTCAAGCATTTCGGTATACTCCAGGCCATTCATTACGTGCGTTGGCTGCACTATCAATTCTTTATAATTTTCGTCTACAAGTTTTTGCATTGCACCGGCGACATTATCGATTTGGAGATTGTCACGCTCCGCAAGCTTGTCGATTATAATTTGGCTGGTAAAAGCGCGGCGCACATCATAATCGCTGAATTCATCGGCTATTTTGTTTTCGATGGCATCTATGGTTTTGACTCTGGTTTCGTTGTAACTGGTTCCAAAACTTACGACTAATACGGCTTTCTTGTAACCGTCATTGGCTGTTAATTCTTTGCTTTCCTGATTTTTAATGTCCCCGTTACATCCGGCAAAAGCCAAAGTCATAGCAACGGAAATTAAGGCAGTAATAAATTTTTTCATTTTTTCTCCTTATTTCAATAAATATTATCATAAATGAGAAAGCCTTTGTTTTTAATGACCTCTCCTTTTATGCCAAAAATATTTTGCGGCATTTCATCGTTGAATACCTGACCGGTCGAACCAAAATTGTGTTGTTTGCCGTTTTTAAGAGTAAGTACCCTGTCACTGTAACGGTAAACTAGCGATAGGTCATGGTGAATTGCAATAATGCATAAACCCTCATGTTCAGCCTTTTTGCGCAATAATTTTATAAGTTTTATTTTTACAGCTGCGTCGATATCCGACATCGCTTCATCCATCATCAATATTTTCGGTTGTTGCATAAGCGCTTTTGCTAATAGAACTCTTTGCGTTTCCCCGCCGCTTATCTGATTTATTTGCTTTTCGGCGAATTTTAGTGTATCGGTGATATCCATAATTTCTTCCGCTCGCGATAGAGCGGCGTTGGTGATCTTTTCAAACCGCATACGATGTGGATATAAACCCATAAGAACAAATTCAAAACAGTTATATTGAAGATTTATCTCATTTTTTTGATATATGACCGATATGATTTTAGCTATGTCGGTATTTTTATAATTATCTAAGGGCTTATCATATAAAAATATTTTTCCGCCATGAGGTTTGCGATGTCCGCATAGAAGCGAAAAAAGGGTAGATTTCCCGCTGCCGTTTGATCCGATTATAGAGATATATTCGCCGAATTGAGCATTGAACGAAACATCGGAAACGGCCTGTGTTTTCCCATCGTAAGAAAAATTGAGTTCATGAACTTTTAAAATTTCCACTTTACTTTAATCTGCCTCTCTTTTGCGCCGGGTAAATATCCAGATAAAAAAAGGACCGCCCAACATGGTGGTGACTATCCCGACTGGTATCTCCCCGTTTGTAAAAATTCTTGTCGCGTTATCAGCGATCAAAAGCAATAGCGCGCCTCCAAAAGCTGATAAAGGGACAAGAACACGGTTATCCGCCGTAACCCACATTCGGAACAGATGAGGGATAATAAGACCCACAAACCCTATTACGCCGCACAGCGATACTGACACAGCCGTCATTACAGAGCCCAGGCATAAAAACATCAGTCTCGAACGTTTTACCCTTAATCCAAGTGAATAGGCGCTCTTGTCCCCGAGCGATAGTATATTCATTTCTTCTGAAAAAATTATGACAATAACGCAACAAACAATTATGGAAGGAGCCAAAATCATTATGTCGTCCCACTTTTTTGCGCTGAAGCTGCCCATCAGCCAAAATACAATTGCCGATACGCTTTCACCGGCAAGCATTTTTATAAGGCTTATACCGGAGGAAAGCACTGAACCCACTATAATTCCGGAAATTATAAGGTTAGTTACCGGAAATCCACTCCCGTTACCCGCCGTAAAAATAACTAATCCAAGAGTCAGCAAGGCAAACGACAGAGCAACCGGAGAAACGGGAATCATAAAACCGTAAACTGTGTTGAGCAGGATCGCGAACGAAGCGCCAAAGGCTGCCCCTGTCGAAATCCCTAAAGTATAAGGGTCAGCAAGCGGATTCCCTAAAATTGCTTGAAAAATAACTCCACTGACGGCTAGTCCCGCTCCGGCTAAAGCGCTGCAAAGTATGCGCGGCAGTCTTATTTCCCAGACCACGGAGATAATATTAGCCGGAACTGCCAAAGTAATATCGAATATTTTTGACCAAATGACAGAAAAAACATCCTTTGCCGAGACTTGCATAGTACCAATAGCCACAAAAACTATGATAAGCACGATAAGTAAAATAAACATGCAGAGCAATATAACGCAATGCCTTTTTCGATCTTTTTTATATTTTTGGAAAGCGGGTGATTTGTCCATAAAAAGTCCCCACAGTGACAGCGTCTACCGCGGGGAGCATATGTAATGTTTAAAAAATCCTTAAATAACAAAAAGCCGACTATCTGTTTTTAAAACAGCCTAGCGGTGTTATTAAAGAATAATCCAAACTTATGCCTCCGGTAGTCCGCAGAGTTCAAGTTCAAAACAGCAGGGGCAAGTATTCCGGCTTAAAACGCAACTTATTGTAAATTAACTTGAAAATAAACTGAAAAAATTAGTGCAAAACATTTTAAACTAAAGTTTTGCATTATTATTTTTAACTTTTTAAAAGTTAATTAACTGCATAACGTTAAATACGGCAACGGCCTTGCGCGGGATTTTCACCCTTCTTCCTTTTATCGACGTTAAATCGAACCCAAGCTGCCGAGCGCTATAAAAGAGCCCTGATTATAATTCATTCTAAAATGCCGGCGGCGTATAGAACTTTACGCGATGTTATCGCCGCTCCGTCTCAAATAGAAACAAATACATTTGTTCTTCAGTATAGCATAGCTTTTTGAGAATGTCAAGAAAAATTTGCTTGACAAAATTGATTAAAAGAATTAAAATGAAAAAAGAACAAAAGCTTTTTTGAAGGGATTTGATAAAACTTTTTTCGAGAAAGAAGTTTGCTCAATATAAGTTTTTATGTCTTATTATATGTATAAAGGAACCAAAAAGCTTCGCTTGGGTTACACGACGGGGAGTTGTGCCGCAGCCGCGGCAAAAGCCTCTGCATTTATGCTGTTGAGCGGGAAAAGATTAAGCAAAATCAGACTTCTTACGCCCAAGGGTCTTATATTTGAGCCTTCTCTTTACGATATAAAAATGTCGTCTGAGTTTGTTAGCTGCGCGGTGAAAAAGGATAGTGGAGACGACCCCGACATTACAAACGGTATATTTATTTATGTTAAAGTTTTTAAAACCGATGCGGGCATGAGTGTGGACGGCGGCGAAGGCGTAGGACGCGTAACACAAAAAGGACTTGAACGGGAAATAGGCGAGGCAGCGATAAACGGCGTTCCAAAAGAGATGATACTTAGCGCTCTTAACGAGGCGGCAAAGAAATACGATTATGCCGGCGGGTTGGCAGCCGTTATTTACGTGCCAAATGGGAAAGAAATAGCTAAAAAAACTTTTAATCCTCGATTGGGAATTAAGGGCGGCATTTCAATATTGGGAACAACCGGAATAGTTGAACCTATGAGCGATAAGGCGATGGTTGATACCATAGAGCTTGAAATTCGAAAGCTTAAGGCGCTAGGTAAAAATTATGCGGCTCTTGTGCCGGGAAATTATGGCGAGGTTTTTATAAAAGAAAACATTACAAAAGAAAACGTAATAAAATGTGGGAATTTTATTGGCGAAGCAGTTGAATTGTGTGTGATACATGAGCTTTCTGGCACTCTTATTGTGGGGCATATCGGAAAACTTATAAAACTTGCCGCCGGTATCATGAATACTCACTCTAAATTTGCCGATGCTCGCATTGAGACTATAGTTTTTTTCGCTTTAACGGCAGGAGCAGGAATAGGTGTTCTAAGGAAATTAGCGGATTGCGCAACGACTGACGAGGCGGTGGAAATACTAAAAAATAACGGTTTGCTTGACGATACCATGAGCTTTATAATGTCAAAAATCGGGCGGGTATTAAAACAAAAATGCGAGGGAAAAATAAAGTCTGCTTGTATCATATTTTCAAATAAGTTCGGCATATTAGGAAAAACGGAAGACTCTGAAATACTGATTAAAAAAATCAACGAGGAAAAAATATGATACATTTTGTGGGGGCCGGCAGCGGCGCGGTCGATCTTATAACGCTAAGAGGTAAACTGTTTATTGAAAAGGCGGATGTTATCGTTTATGCAGGCTCGCTTATCAACAAACAGCTTCTTAATTTCGCTAAAACCGATGCCGAATTATATGACAGCGCATATTTTTGTCTTGATGAGATAATTTCAATTCTGGAACAAGCGGAGCGTGACGGCAAAACCACCGTGCGGCTCCATTCAGGGGACCCTTCTTTGTACGGTGCCATACGTGAGCAGATGCACAGATTGGACAGGCTAGGAATTGAATATGACGTTTGTCCGGGCGTCAGTAGTTTTTGCGGAGCGGCGGCGGCGCTCAAAGCAGAGCTTACTCCGCCGGAGATTTCACAAACAGTAATACTTACAAGAATAGAGGGAAAAACCCCCGTGCCTGAAAAAGAAAATATTAGGGAGCTTTCGGAACACGGTGCCACAATGGCAGTTTTTTTAAGCGCAGGCATGCTTTCTGAGCTGCAGGTACAGCTATTGTCCGGAGGATATACTAACGATACACCTGTTGCCATTGTGTATAAAGCAACTTGGGATGACGAAAAAATAGTTCGAGGTAAACTCTCAGAGCTTTCCGTTATGGGTAAAGAAGCCGGAATAAGCAAAACCGCTTTGGTTTTTGTGGGAGAATTTTTAGATGGCTACCCGACTTGTTCAAGCTTATATGATAAAAATTTTGAAACCGCTTTTAGGAGAAGAGCGAAATGAAAATCGCCGTAATCGTGTTTACAAAAAAAGGAGCCGATCTTGCCAATAGGATTTTGGAAAAGCTTGACTGTGATCTTTATATTTTTTATAAATATCATAATTGTTTAAACGAAACTCAGTCTTTTATTGATAGCAAGTACCTTACCGCCGAGTTGTTCATAAAGTATGAAAGCATAGTGTTTATTGGAGCCTGCGGCTTGGCGGTGAGGCTAATAGCGCCTAATATAAAAGATAAGCGGAGTGATCCGGCCGTTATTGTAATAAGCGAGGAAGGGAAATATGTCGTTCCGATATTGTCAGGACATTTGGGAGGAGGCAACTCGCTTGCAAAAAAAATTGCCGATATTACCGGAGGAATTCCTATAATTACCACGGCAACGGATATCCGAGGTGTTTTTGCCGTAGATTTATTCGCAAAAAAAAATGATTTGATAATAACCGATATGCATGCGGCAAAAGAAATTTCAGCGGCGTTTTTAAATAACGAGCCGGTAGGATTTAAGTGCGGTTATGAATCGGATGGCGTCCCAGATATTTTTTCTGAAGACGCTGATATTGGGATTTGTATTTTCCATTCGCCGGAACCCCCGCCTTTTTTAAAAACCCTTTTTTTATTGCCGAAAAATATAGTTTTAGGTATTGGATGCCGTAAAAACACTTCTAGCAGCTCAATAGAAAAGGCCGTTAATAATGTTATGGGCAAAATTGGCTTCAATAGAATAAAAAATATATGCACACATGAGCTTAAGCGAGAAGAAAAAGGGTTGACGGAATTTGCGGAAAAATACGGAATTAAGATCGAGTTTTATAGCAGCGCGAAGCTGTCTTCGGCAGTTGGCGAATTTTCATCGTCGGAGTTTGTTGAGAGAGTTATTGGCATTGACAATGTTTGTGAGAGAAGCGCCGTTTTGGGATGCGGTGGATCCGGAGGGGACATGCTCATTCCCAAAACTGTCTTTAATGGCGTTTCTGTTAGTGTGTATGAAAAGAAAATAAGAATTGGGTTTTAGTATGAAGCTATACGTTGTGGGAATCGGGCCGGGAAATGTCGGAAAAATGACTCGTGAAGCTTACGATATATTGAACAGTGCGGAAATAATTGTTGGCTATCCTGTTTATAACGAGTTGGTCAGACCATATTTTCCAAATAAAAAATATTTGGAGTCCTCCATGAGACATGAGACTAAAAGGGTAAAAATGGCGCTTGAAGCGGCACAAAGCGGAAAAAAAACAGCGATTATCTGTTCGGGAGACAGTGGAGTTTATGGTATGGCCGGACTAGCGCTTGAACTTGCGATCCGATATCCGGGGGTTGATATTGAAATAATACCGGGTGTCAGCGCCGCGTTTGGCGGTGCCGCCGTGTTAGGCGCGCCGTTGGGCCATGACTTTGCCGTGATCAGTTTAAGTGATCTGCTGACCCCGTGGGATGTGATTGAAAAACGCATTTATCATACGGCAGCGGCAGATATGGCAATTTGCTTTTATAATCCGTTGAGTAAAAGGCGTGCGGGTCATCTGCTTAAAGCTTGTGATATACTTCTTGGACTTATTTCTCCTGAAACGGTTTGCGGTTATGTGCGCAATATTGCGAGAACGGGACAGAAATCTGAGATTTTGTCACTTTCAGAACTTAAAACTCGCAGCCTAGACATGTTTGTGACTGTGTTTATCGGAAATAGCAAAACTAAAGTAATAGGCGGTAAAATGGTAACTCCCAGAGGATATATATGTGGGTAAGATAATAATTTTTGGCGGTACGTTTGAAGGACGCAAAATATCTGAATTCTTTGCCGGAATAGGCCGCTATGTTTTAGTTTCAGTAATTTCGCAAATGGGCGCTGAAAAACTTCCGGAAAGCGAGTACATAAAAATAAGCGTTGGACGAAAAAAATTCAGCGAAATAAAAAAAATCATTTATAACGCAGAATTGGTTATTGATGCTACTCATCCGTTTGCGGCAGAAGTATCGGGAAACATAAAGCGCGCATGTCATAGCGAAAATATTATTTTACACCGGGTTATGCGCCCGGAAATAAGAATAGAGGGCGCTCTGTATTTTGGCTTGATTTCTGAAATTATAGATTATCTCAATAAAAATGACGGAAATGCTCTTATAACCACCGGCAGCAAAAACTTAGCTGAATACACTAAAGTCAAAAGCTATCAAAGCCGTCTTTTTATCCGAGTTTTGCCTGTGCCGGAGACCATAGACCGCGCTAAAAGTTTAGGATTTATCAATATCATCAACGGGCCCGGAGACCGCCCGTGCAACACAGAAGAAAATATTTTTCATATTAAAAACTCAAAAGCTAAATTTATTGTTGCAAAAGAAAGCGGAGCCGCAGGAGGATTGCACGAAAAAATAAATGCGGCAAGGCGGATAGATACGATTCCGCTTATACTTAAAAGGCCGCATGACATCGGAATAACGCTTGATGGTTTGCTTGAAAAGTTAAAGGAGCAATATTGAAGAAAATAATGCTTATAGGAATAGGGCCGGGAAATGTGAACTTGCTCACAAGCGAGGCCAAAACAGCTGTTCAACTCGCAGAAGTCATAATAGGGTCAAAGCGAGCAGTCAAAATAGCTGATGAGGTAGACGGATGCGTTTATATGGAGAAATATGAGGAATATGAAGCAGAAAAAATTCGAGCAATAATTAAAAGTACCGATTATATTAATTATGCTGTTTTACTTTCGGGAGACGTTGGATTTTACAGCTCTTCAAAGAAATTATTGCCGTTGCTTAACGGTATCGAGGTAAGGCAAATCCCGGGTATTTCATCAATGCAGTATTTTTGTGCTAAATTATTGATCCCTGTCGACGAAGTATTCCACCTTACTGTCCACGGCAAGGACAGCGATATAATAAAGGCGATAAAAACTCATAAATATACATTTTTGACCATGGGCAAAAATGTTGTCCAAACGATTGATAAAATTGCGCGCTTTTTCCCAAGAGCGATAATCAACATAGGAAATAGGCTGTCCTATATAGATGAAAGCATTGTCTCCATGCAAGCCGAAAAAATAATAAGCGCGGGAGTTATACGTGATAATGATTTATCGGTTATTTTAATTCAGCATGATTTTTGTCACACATGTTTAGAAATTGGGATATCAGATTCCGAATTTATTCGTGGAAGCGTGCCGATGACCAAAAGTGGAGCGAGGATGTTTGTTATATCAAAGCTTAAAATAGCTCCAACAGATATTTGCTATGATATCGGTGCTGGCACAGGTTCGGTAAGCGTTGAAATGGCCGGGCTTTGCAAAAAGCTATACGCCGTAGAGCGCAGCCCTGAAGCTGCGGAATTGATACGAACGAACGCCTTTAAATTTTGCATTGACAATATAGATATAATTGAGGGCAGCGCACCGGAATCTCTTGAAACGCTACCCCCTCCCGATAAAGTTTTTATAGGCGGAAGCACGGGGCGATTTCGCAATATACTGGAATTTCTATTAATGAAAAATAAAAATCTTCGCTTCGCTGCAACAGCCGGAAGCATTGAGGGAATTTGTGATATCACCAGTGCGGTCAAGGCTTTGGGGTTGAGTGACTTTGAATGTTTTCAACTGAACATTTCTGAAAGCGTTAAAAAGGGTGAATATCATTTAATGAGCGCTAAAAATCCGGTTTTTATTATAACAGGAGAGTTGTCTGATGTCTGAAAGAGTAATATTAGCCGGATCATCTAGCGGGTCGGGAAAGACAACAGTCGCCTGTGCGGCGCTTGGGATTTTGAAAGCCTGTTCGTTAAAAGTAAAAGCTTTTAAATGCGGCCCCGATTACATCGACCCTATGTTTCACCTTGCGGCGTTGGGAGCATCGAGTGAGAACCTTGACGGATTTTTATGTGGGAACGAGACACTAAAATATATTTTATCAGAAAACTCGCGCGGCTTTGATATATCTGTCATAGAAGGCGCAATGGGATATTACGACGGCGTTGGATTTACTTCAGAACACAGTTCATATGAACTTTCAAAGCTCACCGGAACGCCGGTTATTATAATAATAGACTGTGCCGGTATTGGGGCTACTCTGGGCGCAACGCTTAATGGGTTGGTCAAATATAAGTCCGACAGCAATATCAGAGGCGTTATTTTTAACCGGATTTCAGAACAGCTTTATTCAGGCGCTCGAGAACTGGCTGAAAATATGGGAATAGAATCGGTCGGATATCTTCCTAAGGACAGCCGCATAAATCTTGAAAGCCGCCATCTTGGCCTAAAAACTGCGGCAGAAACAGTATATTTGCAGGATAAGATGAAATGTCTTTTCAATATTGCCGAAAAAACGATTGACGTTAAAAAAATAATAAGCATAGCGTCCGCTGCAACGGAGATAAAAGCCATAAATAAAAAGCTTTCTCCAATTAGTGAAAACGTAGTTATCGCGGTTGCTAATGACAATGCATTTTGCTTTATGTATGAGGATAATCTAAGAGTCCTTTCAGAGCTTGGCTGTGATATATGCTTTTTTAGTCCTTTAGACGGCGAAGGGTTGCCCGATAACATAAGCGGCATGTATCTTGGCGGCGGATATCCTGAACTTTATGCAAAAGAACTATCAGAAAACGCAAAAATGCGAGAATCTATTTTTGACGCCGCCAACAGAAATATGCCTTTTATAGCAGA
>JAISVH010000121.1 GCA_031271685.1 Eubacterium sp.
CGGGGGAGACGGTTTTTTTGTGAGCGCGTTCAGGAGGATAAGATGAATAAAAAAATTGACATTCTTTCGCTGACGTGCGAACAGCTTGAGCTGAAAATATTAGAAATAGGAGAAAAAAAATATCGCGCAAAACAAATTTTTTATTGGCTACATGAAAAAAGAATATCTAATTTTTCTCAAATGACTAATATTTCTTTACAATTGATTGATAAGATAAATTTAAATTTTTATATAAATTCACTAAATATTCAAAAAATGATTGTTTCGGATATAGATAATACGGTAAAATATTTATATGAACTGCCTGACGGCGAAAAACTTGAAACCGTATTGATGGAGTATGAGTATGGTAACAGCTTATGCGTATCAACACAAGTAGGATGCAAAATGGGGTGTTCGTTTTGCGCTTCGGGAATTGCAGGGTTTAAGCGCAACCTAACGCCTTCAGAAATACTGTTACAGATATACGAGTCTGAGCGCGACAGTGGGAGGCGGGCAGATAGCATAGTGCTAATGGGAATAGGCGAGCCTTTGGATAATTTTGATAACGTTATAGCTTTTTTAAAAATACTTTCAGATAAAAACGGCAGAAATATGAGCCTTAGGCATGTGTCTCTTTCAACTTGCGGATTATGTGAAGAGATAGACAGGTTGGCTGAGCTTAAGCTTCCGCTGACACTGTCGATCTCGCTACATGCGGTTAGTGACGAAAAGAGAAACGCTATAATGCCAATAAACCGCAGATATAATATTGAACGGCTTATACATTCTTGCAGCGGATATTTTAAAAAAACCGGTCGTAGAATAAGCTTTGAATATGCACTTATCGAAGGGATAAACGACGGAGAAGATTCTGCTGCTGAACTTATAAAATTGATAAAGCCGCTTCACTCGCATATCAATCTTATCCCAATTAATAAAATTCGCGAGAGAGGCTATAAAAAGAGCAAATTTATAAAAGAATTCCAAAAACGTTTGACGGAAGGTGGGCTTAACGCCACCGTTAGGCGCACTCTCGGAAACGATATAGAAGCGGCCTGCGGGCAACTCAGAAGGGAGTCAAATTGAAGTTATTTTCAAAATCTGATATAGGTAAAAAACGCGAAGAAAATCAGGACAGGGTTTGGTTTGGGATGCTTGGTGAAAACGCTGCGGCAATAGTGCTTTGTGATGGGATGGGCGGTGAAAATGCGGGCAGCCGCGCCAGTCAGATGACTGTTGATTTTATGAATGAGCGTTTGGTTAAAGGCTTTAAATCCGGTTTATCTGATAACTCGATCAGAAATTTGCTTATAACAGGGGTTAACGGGGCGAATTCGTTAGTTTTCAGAAAATCCGGCGAGGAAGAGGCATTTCGCGGGATGGGCACCACTTGTATAGGCGCATTGATAATCGACCGCCGCGCATATATCATTAATGTCGGCGATAGTAGGGTATATCATATTTTTGGAGACAATATACAGCAGATTACTAAAGATCATACATATATACGAAAGCTTATTGACGACGGTCAGATAACGGAGGAGGAAAGCTATACGCATCCCGAGCGCAACTGCATAACGCGCGCGATCGGGGCGGATGAGTATATAACTCCCGATTATTTTGAGTTAGATCTTCGGGACGACAGTATCCTTCTTTTTTGTTCCGACGGGTTGCATTCATACGGAAGCGACTCTGATATTGCGGAGATCATTGTTAATAGCCCAATCAACAAAGCGTGTGATCTGTTGGTAAATTATGCTCTGGACAAAGGTGGAAGCGATAATATAAGCGTTTGCATTGCGGCAATATAGAATAGGCGGTTGGTCAACTATATTTTAGAAATATAGCTGAGTTTTTCTCCCCCGCCTCTTAGGCGGCTCCGCCGCAGATGTTTGAAAGACAATACGGGGTAAAATATGGACAATAACATTGGTAAAAGGCTTGACGGAAGATATGAGATACTTGAGCTTATCGGTGTTGGCGGAATGGCTGATATATATAAAGCGCATGACATTGTGGACAACCGAACGGTAGCCGTAAAAGTGTTAAAAACTGAACTGGCCGGAAGCGACGACTTTTTAAGGCGCTTTCGTAACGAATCAAAGGCGATAGCCTTGTTGTCGCACGCCAATATTGTAAAGATATTTGACGTGGGTTTTTCAGAATATATTCAGTTTATCGTCATGGAGTATATTGATGGAATAAATCTCACAGAATACATACAAAGCCAAGGCATGTTAAAATGGAAGGACGCTTTGCACTTCACGGTTCAAGTGTTGAAGGCCCTTCAGCATGCTCATGACCGCGGAATTGTTCATCGGGATATAAAGTCGCAGAACATTATGCTTCTTTCTGATGGTACCATAAAGGTTATGGATTTTGGCATTGCGCATTTCAATAGGGAAACCAACAAAACAATGTCTGAAAAAGCGATAGGGTCGGTGCATTATATAAGTCCTGAACAGGCAAAGGGCGAAATAACCGATGAAAAAAGCGACATCTACTCGGTTGGAGTAATGCTTTATGAAATGCTGACCGGCAAAAAGCCGTTCGATGGCGAAAACCCTGTGTCTATCGCGCTTATGCATATGCAGTCAAAGCCAAAAAAGCCTACGGAGATAAATCCGGAATTGCCCGTTGGATTAGAGGAAATAACTATTAAAGCAATGCAAAAAAAACCTGCGGCTCGCTATCAAACGGCGGGAGAGATGATAAATGATATTGAGGAGTTTAAAAAAAATCCCAGTATTGTTTTTGAATATAAATACTTTTCATCGGATGGACCACAAAAATATTTTGATGAGGCAGGAGATTTAAGGACTGTCTCAAACCCAAGAAAGGTCAGGGTAGTTGATAAAATGATTAAAAAAAATCTTATTCCCGATGATTTAGAGCAGTCCCACGAAGGGTATGACGAGATGGAAGAGGAAGAGGTGGCAGAGCGTCGTTCACCTTTTCTGTCCATTTTATTTGCCGTAGCTTCTGTTTTTGTAATTATGACAGCAGTACTTATCTATAAAATAGTTTCTGACAGCATAGGCGGGGGCGCGTCGGCTGAGCATACAATGCCTAACCTTGTGGGGTTTAGCTATGACGAAGTGGTGGCAAAATACCCCTATCTTAATTTTAATCCGAGCCAAGAATATTCTCCGGAGCCAAAGGATTATATAATACGTCAGGACACTCCTGTGGGAACAATAGTAAAAGAGCGGCAAACGATTGATATTTATGTCAGCAATGGTCCTCGCTTGATAGATTTAGATAATTATGAAAACCGCCACGTGGACGAGGCGAGGAATATGCTTGAGAAACAAGGATTTAAAGTGACAATTAAATATGAGGAAAGCGAAACCGTTAACACAGATTATGTTATACGTACCGAGCCTGAGGCAAGGACATTGCTTCAAGAGGGCGAAAACGTAACGATTTTCATCGGCATTAAAAAGGATGGACAACCGACGACAGTGCCTGACATGTTGGGACAAACGCGTGAAAAAGCCGAGGAAAACGCGAAAGCGTTTAAACTGTTGCTGACTGTTGTGGAAGAACCTAGCGTTGAAGAAAAAGGGACGGTCTTAAGGCAAAGTATTGACGCGGGAACATCTGTCCCGGAGAACAGCAAGGTTGAGATTATAGTCAGTTCCGGTGAGCTTCCTACCAAAAAGGGAAGGATTTCATTCAGCCTTAATTCCGCTAATACCGATGGTAATTACAAGGTGGAATATTATATCGACGGGGTGTTGCAGGAGGAGATGACCGAAACTCGCAATATTGAGCTTAACCGTAGGCTTGAATGGGAATTTGAAGATATGGGGGTTAAAAATTATGCGATATATCTCACTTCGGAATCTAACGGAAATACCGCCAAGCTTTGCGAATATGAATTTGATTTTACTGTCGATGGCGAAAACGCTGAGCGCACCGAGCTTTATATGAATGACCGAATATTTACCGAATTGCGTGAAGGTATAAGCGCTGATGCTGAAGATGATTTTTTGGAGTACACTACCGCATTTTCTGATTCAAACCAAAATCCCGAGGTTGATCCGAATGACGAAATGACTCCTGCTTTGACCACAGCCGCAACCCCAGCACTTACTCCACCGGCTTTTGAGTTCCCTGAAGAGGAAGAAGAGGATCCTCTTTTTAACGATACGTATAACGATATATTTGGCGGATAAATGGAAAAATTAAAGGGCAGGATTTTAAAATCTGTCGGAGGGATATTTTACGCTGAAACTGATATGGGCATATTGGGATGCAAAGCGAAGGGACTTTTTAGAATAAAAGAAATAATGCCTTGCGCCGGCGATTATGTAAGCATTTCACTTGACGGCGATGTTTTAAATACTACGCCCGTTATTTCAGAAGTAG
>JAISVH010000021.1 GCA_031271685.1 Eubacterium sp.
TGTACAAAAATGACACTGTTTGATTTAGAAAAAACATCACCGTTCAAAATACAAGCGTAAATTTAAACAAAGATTCTAAAATTCTTGTGTTAAATAAATTACGAATGTTTTATGGCGACTTTTATTCAATAGGGCTATCCTGTCCGGAATTTAAATTTGCCGTAGGGGCTCACAGCGGTTCAGACTGGGCTGAAGACTCCGAAAATGTTTTTGCGGTTTATATAGATGATACCGGAGTGTATGAAGATTGGGTGACGAGATATCGTAATGCGGAAGATTTTATCTTATAGCCTGCACAGCTGAACTCCTAAGCATGAGTATAAACTGCTTATTTTTTTTGTAATAGAGTTAAAAGCAAATGAGATATAATTCTTAATTTGCTGTTGCAATATAATAAATTATATGGTATAATATATAAAAGAGAAGAAAGCAGAGGTATTTTATGAGCAGTTTTGAACCTTCGCATCAATTTACAGATGACGCCGGTGAGAAAAAGCTGATAGGCTCTTATGTTCCCGGAAAAGTTTTGGGAACTGTGGAATTGTCCGGCGGCTTGAAGGAAATCAGCGTATTTCACGATGTATTCCTCAGGTATGCTTTCCACGACTCAAGCGAGTATACACTATCAATTTTCCGTGAGTTTGTCAATATCTATATTAATGCGGCACGGAGCATGATAGGGGAAGAAAATATCAGTATCAGAGATATTCCGGAGCGGTATCATCTGAACGCTCAATGGCAGCATCTGACTTGGGAAGAGGATAAGCAGACGGACAGGTACAATGATTTACGGGCAGATGCCGGCGACAATTCCACCTATATTGAGTTCCAAAACAGTCTGCGCAGTGTTAAACAGAAAGATAGACCCGACCTAACCATAGAAGACCGTACCTTGTCTTATTTTGCTTTAGGTATAAACAGCAATACTTATCAAAAGACAACTGATTTAATATGGTTTTTTACAAAATCTAAAACGGACGACAAAGCACTGGCTTCAAGAGGGTTCACTTCATTTTCGCTCCGGCGTGACCATGAGCCGTATGATAAACTGGCGGTTACCAGCCCGTCTACAGTTCTGTGGGTTGATTTACCGGCTTTGATGCAGCTTGATGGGCATTGGGATGGTATAGAAAGCATCAGGCTGGCACGTCAGTTAACCAAAATCTTATACGGTGAAGAAGTTGAAGACAAAGAAAATATTATTCTTCAGATTGAGGAATTTTTGGAAATGCAATTTTATTCATTCCAAAACGAACAGGGGGTATTAGATGTGTTAACCAGAAATGAAATCCATGATTCGGAAATAAGAGAACAAGGCAGAGAACAAGGAAAAGAACAAGAAAAAATAACAATAGCGAAAAAATTGTTACGAAGAGGACTATCAAGAGAGGAAATTTGTGAAATAACGGAATTATCGCAGTCGGAAGTTTTGATACTTCAAAGGGAGATGTAAGAAAAGACATGAATTTTCACACCTTAATCTTATCTAAATTGTGTATAATAGAATGTAAGAAATAAAAATAAAAACAAAACTCCTGAGTATGAGTATAAACTGCTTATTTTTTAAGAAATATTAACGGGGTGTTGAAATGAGCTGTATATACAATGCATCTGATAATTATCTAATCATGCGGTATTGCACGCCATTTACATCCGTTGTCTTTTAAGTACAATACCGCATTTATTAACCTTTTAATTATTTATAGGGGATAATTAAAAGGTTAATATCGGCTTTGCGATAAGTCGTTGCTCTTTTACATTCATTTCATATTCGTTATATCCGCTTTGTTTTATGCCTCACTACTAATCGGCTTGTTACGGTTGGTGTCAGGGCTTTCGTAATATGCAGGCGCATTCACAGAAAATTTACAAAAAAATTTCACTTGCCGCTTGACAACTGACTGGGAATCAGTTATAATTGATTTGAAATCAATTATAGATTTGGAGGGTAAGATTATGTCAAATAGAGTAGCACTTATTACAGGAGCGTCATCCGGAATAGGTTATGCAGCAGCACTTGAATTTCAAAAAAAGGGTTTTACTGTGTATGGTGCGGCGCGCCGCATTGAAAGAATGAGTGGATTTCAAAAAAAGGGAATCCATACGATTTCACTTGATGTTACAAACGATGAGTCAATGGTAAACTGCGTCAACAGTATCATTGAAAAAGAGGGACGCATAGACGTGCTTGTGAATAACGCAGGATATGGATCATATGGAGCCATTGAGGATGTTCCGTTAGATGAAGCACGCCGTCAGGTTGAAATCAATGTATTCGGTCTTGCACGAATGATACAGCTTGTAGTGCCCAAGCTGCGGGAACACAAATATGGTAAAATTGTAAATATCTCATCAATGGGTGGGAAAATTTGGACACCATTCGGCGGCTGGTACCATGCGACAAAATTTGCTGTTGAAGGGTTTTCTGACTGTTTACGCATGGAGGTAAGGCCTTACGGGATTGATGTTATAGTTGTAGAACCGGGTGGAGTTGCAAGCGAATGGGGCAACATTGCGGCAGAT
>JAISVH010000029.1 GCA_031271685.1 Eubacterium sp.
GCCTGCTTTTGTACGTCCCTTTTTTATTTGTCTTTCCTCTGCGCCGCATTTTGGGCATTTTTTCTCTTCGTTTTCCATTCCTCCATTTTACTCCTTAGAACTCTTTTTGTCCACTCCCAAGACATGGAGCCACGGCAATTGCACCCATTAATTTCCAATATTGGCGAGAGATAAGACTTTCAGCAAATAATTATCATTCCAACTGCACATGAGGCGTTTGCGTCGGCAAAAATGCAACCCAAGGATTTATGGGAAGCCATGTTAGAAGAAAGCTCATCCGCGTTATTTTCCACTTATTGAAGAACAACAAACCGTTTGAACCTATCGCATAACTAACATTCTGTCATATCAAAGGCATGGCGAGAGCGAGGTCTTCTTGTCTTGCTCTCTTTTGACATAAATCCGCTTTTCCTGTCAATAATCTTTGTACAGCCGTGAAGATAAGGCTCTGCGGGAGCGCAACCTGAGCGCATCGGCTGTCCTTGTTGCAAAGCTGGCTGAAATACGCCGGCTTTTTATTTGCAATAAGGCATTTTGCGTTAAACTCGCTTTGGGGTTTATTTTCCAGTTGATTTCATATAGTTGGTCTTTCGGTAACATTGTTGTCTCGCAATCCCATTTCAACTGGTTTGATTCATTTTACAACTTGCCCTTTGTTCATAAATGCAGTGTGTCCGCCAGACGAACTCCTATTTGCTTTCCAAAAACCGTGTATATCGGTCACATATATCCTCGGACGGCCCGAAATCTACTTTTTTTCCGTTCTCGAGCCATAAAACCTTGTTGCACAAGGCTTTAATTTGCTCGATTGAATGCGACACCAAAATTGTTGTAGCGCCGCCGTTGATGATATTCATCATACGCCGCTCACTTTTTTTTCTGAACGCTCCGTCTCCTACCGATAATACCTCATCTAGAATCAAAATGTCAGGATTGACAAGACAAGCTATTGAAAAAGCTAGCCTACTCTTCATCCCTGACGAAAGCTGCTTATAGGGGCGATCCTGAAAATCATAGAGTTCAGAAAACGCTATAATATCATTGTAAGCGTCTTCCATAAATCGTTTTGTATAACCCATCATAGCTCCGCGCAAAAAAGTGTTCTCCTTTACAGTCAGGTTACCATCAAAACCCGAGCCGAGATTGAGCAACGCGGAGATGGAACCGTTCACGTTGACATACCCCTTTCCCGGACGCATGATGCCGGAAACAGCCTTAAGAAGCGTGCTTTTCCCTGCGCCGTTGCTTCCTACAATGCCAATAAAATCCCCGCGTTCAATCTCGCAGCTTACTCCATCAACGGCCCAGAATTCATTGACGACGTACTGCTTTTTAAGCTTTTTAATAATGTAGTCTTTAAGCCCTATATCACGAAAATCGCCGATGATATATCGAACAGAGACATCGCATATTTCAATCATTGGCACTTTAGTTTAGCCCTCCTAAAACCTTGTCCTCTAAAAAAGCAGCTACGCCTTCCTCGTCATTGGACTTAGTTATATAGTCCGCTACATCTTTGACCTCTTTATACGCATTAGCCATTGCCACCGCATAGCCGCAAAATTTTAACATAGGAATATCATTGAATCCGTCGCCTATACCGCAGAATTCATCACTATTTATACCAAGATGTGCGGCTAAACGCTCCAACGCCGAGGCTTTTTCAATACCAGGAGCTGTAAGTTCCATGAAGTACGGTTCGGATAAAAACACATTGACGCTTCCTTGCAGCTTGTCACGCAGGGATTTCAGCGCAAGAGCTATTTTGTTAGGTTCCCCTACGATCATAAATTTAACAACCTCAGATGTAATCTCATCCTCAAGCTTGCCCACTTTTCTTATGCTGAGTCCATTATTAAAAGCTTCCTTGATCACATACTCCGCCATGCTGCTTTCTGCCACAACGCCTTTAGCGTCGTATGTAAGAGCATTGACGCCGAAGTCCCGAGCGGAGCGACATATTTCTGCGTAGTATTTGATATTGAGCAGTCTTTCAAATATAACGCTGTTTGTCCCGCAGTCAATTATCTGGCCACCATTATAAGCCAGTATATAACCGCCGCGATCGTATAGAAGGAGTTCTCTGGCAAGGCTTTCTATCCCCAAAACAGGACGGCCTGAAGCAAGTATAATCTTTATTCCGCCGTCTATTGCGGCCTGAATAGCCGTGCGCGTGCGACAGGTGAGTTTTTTTCGACTGTCGGTCAGAGTACCGTCCAGATCCAAGGCCAAAGCCTTTATATTCATAAGTAAACTCCCTTTTTTATGATATTTTCCCGCGTTAGAACTCCCACGGCTCTGTCATCGTCAAGCACTATAATATAATCGTGCCCATCATTTTCACGCATCATCATTTTCAGAGCCTCCAGCGCAAGATCCTCGGGACTTACAAAAGCCGGGTCTCGGTCTATATGTTCGGATATGGAATCCGTATAAATATTCTTGCCCGTACTAATCAGGTTTTTTAGCGAATCGGCGGTGAATATACCTATAAACCGCCTAGCATCGTCATAAACCGGTACTACGTTCACGCTAGTGCCGCAGAACACGGCTACGGCCATAGACAGCATGTCACCAATACGTAAGTTCACTTCCGAACCATAATTAGTCATGCAATCAGACACACGAAGTGTGAGCTTTTTACCCAATGACCCCGCAGGATGGCGTAATGCGTAGTCGCTTTTCCCAAAGTTTTTAAGCTCTGAAGCAGCCAACGCCAGCGCGTCGCCATAGACAAGCGCGGCAGTAGTGCTGGATGTCGGAGCCAAGTCAAACAGGCACGCTTCCTTAAATGCAGGAAAAACCTCGCATAGATAGCTACTTTTAGCGAGCATAGAGCCTGCGTTGCTCGTAATTCCGATTAGCTTTGCGCCTATCCTGTTTATGTTCGGCAAAATCGTTACTATTTCGTCACTCTCACCACTCCGGCTTATAGCAATGACTAAGTCGTCAGCTTGAAGCATTCCGAGATCCCCGTGCATAGCTTCTCCCGGATGCAAGCAGAAAGCTGGAGTTCCAAGACTTGCCATACTTGCGGCCATCTTCTGAGCTACATGACCGCTTTTGCCCATACCAGTTATGACGACTTTACCCTTGCAGGCCATGATCTCATCAATGATATTTTGAAATTTGGAGCTCCCGTAAGCTAACATGGCTTTTATTGAACTCAGCGCATCCATTTCCGAGTCAAAAACGCGAAGTGCGATATCTAGCGCTGTTTTCATACAATCAACTCCGAATCCCAGACTTGAACACCGCCGCCAGAGAACAGCGAATCAAGCCTTTTTGTTAATTGGGCAACTGTCACGCCCTCTTTAAGGATAATCATCAGGAATCCGCCTCCGCCTGCACCGCAAATACTTTTCCCATCTATCAGGTCATTGCAGGCGTCAAATATATATTCGATGCACACATTTGATGCGCCTTTGTCCAGCGTCTTTACAAGCTCGAACTGATCCGTAACATAACTCGCGAATCCAGACACGTTGCCTCGTTCCAGTTCAAACTTCATAAGCGCGCAAATTTTCCGCAAACAGTCAGCCGCAGCAAGCGCATCCGGATCGTTTCGTATAAAACGATTGGTTTCCTCGCGAAGTATGTTTCGGGCAAGCCTCCTCTGCCCGGAAAACACCAAGACAAATCGCCTTCTCAACTCATCCCGCGT
The DNA here is from genome assembly GCA_031271685.1 of Eubacterium sp. Lineage (GTDB taxonomy): Bacteria > Bacillota > Clostridia > Oscillospirales > Ruminococcaceae > Ruminiclostridium_E. The sequence continues at coordinate 3,665 of JAISVH010000029.1, forward strand.
TTTAGTTGCAAGATTAAGCCGCTCGATTTTAATTCGCTGATAAAGCCCGGGATCCGAATAGAAATATTTGAGTCCTGGAGCAAGACCCCCTACTTGGTCTTGCCAACCTCCGCCGGTTCCCATAAGCTGCTCAGCCGCAAAAACTTTTGAATAAATCACATCGTCTCCGGCATTTATACCAATTAGTTCAAAGAGGGCTTTCACACATGCCGCCGCCATTATACTGCTTGTCCCCAAGCCCGAACCCTTTGGGACATCCGCTCTTGTAGAAAGATAAAGACCAGCGGTTGGTACAGAGTCACTGAAAACAGAGCAATAAACTGCTTTATGTATGGCAAACATATCGTAAGGATCATTGCCTGTCATCATGTCTGATATGCTATTGAACGTTTTACGCGCTCCTAGATCAAGGCTTTCAAAGATAATGCCTGGTGAATTAATCCGCTTTGCTACGGCAGTTATAGGCATTTTCCCATTTAGAAGCACCGCTCCGTCAAGCATTGTTCCACCGTGCTCCAAGCAATAAGGCGCGGCATCCGTCGGACTCCCGCAAAAATTTACCCTGACAGGTAAACTGCATACGGAGCTCTCGTTCGCTCTTGCAAAGTCTGGTAAAATTAATGGGAATCCTTCAATGTCCGCCGTTACAACAGCCTGTTTAACCATCCCATAGGCTAGAATTTCAAATGCATCCCAGCTTACACCATTTTCTTTTACTATCCCTCGTTTGTAGAGCTCGGAAATCGCTAGATAAATGCGCATATTAAGGGGAAAGTGCGATTCCTTCGCGACTTTTTTTAAAATCTTAATTTCATCCACCGAACATACGGAAATTGAGCGAACCGCCTGATCAAATGATTTTCCAGCGTCCAGATCTTTTATGAAGTTGTCGGTTTTTATCATATATGCCAGTTGCTCCTGACGAGCTATAATCCAAGGAACGTCCGCCTCGTTGAAGCTGCTTGCGAAGCTGTGACGCTTTGCCGCAACCCAATCGTTGATCTCTTCTTCACTCGCCATACCGGAGAGCATTTTATACAGCGCTAATGCCGCTTTAAGAGCGTTTTCAGGCGAATCGCATTCCTGGAAAAGTTTGCTGTCCCAAAGTGATGCCGAAGTTTGCGCACCATAAACCTCTGCTTTATCTATCTTGTATTCCGCAAGCATACGGCGCAGAGATCCTCCCAAAAAAGCGCCGTCAATGGAACTTTTAGGGTTGTCGTCAATTCCATATATCCTGCACACATACTTCCCGTTGTTAAGCTTTAAGCAGTGCAGAACCGTATTTGGAGGTATTTGACCGCCAGACGCGGTTACGCCGGAAATCACGTTACCGCCACCCAGAACAACGTTATTCCCTATTTCGCTGTCCTCAATGAAACAAATGGGCAATTTCACTGAAGCTCCGACATAGCTGTTTACAATAGCGGCTCCGTGCGTTGATACGACATTACCGCCGTAAATATTAAGTCTTCCCCACCCTATATTAGAATAGTTGTCGATATCTTTTGTAAAAAAATCAAAGGTTTCCCGAGTCGTTCCAAAATGAACATATTTAGCGGGATTAAGTTTGACCAGCGATAATTCGTACTTGTGAAGAATATCCCAAATCGCGCGGCGGCATAGTTTAAGCTCGTCTGAAAACTCCCCTTCCGGCGTTTGCGTATAGTATTCATTAAGGCTTGTGTCCCGCGCCATCGGATATAAAAAGTCCGCATAAAAACTCAGCCGCAATTGAGGGCTTATTAATTTATCGGTTCGTTCCACACTTACCAAACCGTTTTCACACAACAAAGAAAAAATAGCTTTAGTGACAGTTCCACTAAGCCAGATCACACCGGTGTCAACGTTTACATCACCATTTATATCAAGCGCACCCTCTACGCGCAATACAGCCTCTGCCTGTTTGTGAATAAAACGAGCAACTTTTCCGAACTTATCTTCCTTGAAAACACCGTGTTCTTGCCCAATAGAAACGCTTGTTTTTACGGATATGCCTGCGGCATCAAACAAATCGAGGTCGAGCTGAAGAGGATTGAACATGATCATGGTGTCGCCTGGCATGACTAAAAGACCTGACGACATTCGGGAAGGAACACCCGATACGGATATCATAAGCTCGTCAAAAAGTGAAGATATCTTACCTGATGGCAACATGCGCGGAATGGGCATAAAAAGCTTACCACACGCCGAGTACTGTGGAATTCGCTTGCTGTCTCCACCTGAGTGTATGACGCATATTCTTAAAGTATCCAACGAACGCTTGTCCAGCTGGTTAATTCT
>JAISVH010000090.1 GCA_031271685.1 Eubacterium sp.
TGCCGTCCAACGGGTTTCTTTCTTTTGTATAATTATCCGGCATAGTTTACTCACCTTTCCAAAACAAACATAAAAACAATTTTATTTAAATACAAGCAATTTTACTCCAATATATATAATAACATATTATTTTAAAAATTTCTACTGTTTTTAAAATAAAATTTACATGTTTTGCTTATTATTTTTATTATTAAAACATTATTTGTTATTTTTATTAAAAAAGTGTAAATCTTTTTTATTTTGCTTGACTTTCATATTTAGTTTATGTATAATAATTAATGTGTTATAGTCTAATAATCATAATTATTAAAAGAATCGGGCGAATTATTAATGCTTATATATGTGCTGTTGCCTACCCTGATGTTATCGACCGGCTTTATTTTCCGCAGGATTAAGGGATTTAAGTGGTTATATAGTGCATTTTGGGGATGCGCGTTGTTTTTCATAGCGGCAATAAGAAAATATACAGGCCACGATTATGTGCTTTATGAAAATTGGTATAACTCGTTTTATGAGCATACTATTGATTCTATGACCTATTATTTCCGACAAGAAAAGGGATTTATAATACCCCTAAAGCTAATGCGCGACTATAACGTTTCAGCCCAGATTGTTTTTGCAATAATCGCATTGGTTATTACGGTTTTGCTTGTTTTATATGTTTATAACAACTCAAAAAACGTATGCGTAAGCCTTGTTTCTTTTGTGCTTTTCGGGTTTTATTTTAATTCCCTTAATTTTATGCGTCAGATTATCGCGGCGCTTATTGTATGCTTCGCCTATAACTGTATAAAAGAAAGCAGGCCCTTCAGGTTCACGGCGTTTATCCTTTTGGCGGCGGTATTTCATGTTTCGGCGCTTATGATGTTACCTTTTTACTTTATACTTAAAATTAAGATGAATAGGGTAACGACCCCATTATTTATTGTAGCGGGAATTGCTTTATGGATTTTTTCAGAGCCGGCTTTGCAGTTTGCCACACGCTATTTCTATACGGATTACGATGTCTTAAACAGCGCACATATGACGGTTGGCCTTCCTCCGGCTTTTACCATATTGTTTGGAGTTTTTGGCGTGACGGCATTTGTCTTGCAAAAGTTGCTTGTAAATGACAAAAACAAAAACTCTATTTTTATCACAGCTATATTTTTTGGGGTTTTCTTTGAGTTTGTCGGCATGAAACACTCTGTTGTGTCAAGGCTCAGCCTTTATTTCTTAATTCCAGCGACCTTAATACTCAGCGCGCAGATGTTTGAAAAGCTTAAGGGCCTGTATTTTGAAAAGTTCGGTGAAAATAAAAAAAGGCTTTATCTAATAAGCTCGGCGACTGTTGCAGGAGCGTTGGTTTTTTTTGGCACGCTTTACGGATATCTGCTTAAAAGCGATAATAATGGTGTGGTTCCTTATAATACGTTTTTTTCGGACTTAACTTTTGACGAATTTGAATACATGCGTGACGGATTAAGAAGGGAGGCCGAATGATTGTGAATTATCGCAAATTTGACGAATATGCATACAATAATAAGGCATTTTCGATTTATTGCGCAAAAAAGCTAAGAAGGACATTGAATCTTAAATATAGCCGCGACATAGCTTTAATAGTGGGGTTAACCTTCGCAGCGGCTTTTTGGCAATTTGAGGGGTTTTATCTTTGGGCAGAACCTGTAAAAATTTTTGCTTCACTTTTCACTTGTTTGATGTGGATATATATTTCATTTATATACGGCTTTAAGCGACGAGATAGCTTTATTTTTTTCATACTCGGATATTGGTTTGTACCGCAAGCATTTATAATTTGGTTTTCAAGCACGCCCGTTACTGAATATGACAGGTATTTGGATCTGATCTCCAATATTTCAAATATATTGGTTCGGTCGCCGGTTATGGCTGTTGAAAATATAACGGAAATAAATTGGCACATCACTGTGGTTGTATTAGTTGTTATTTGCGAGGTTTTTTTTGCACTAGGTTACAATATCAGATATTCGCTTAGAAAATCCGAATGGTACCGAGAATTTAGGTCTCGCAGTAAAAATAATAAATATATATAATTAAATAAGGAGTCAACTTTATGAAAAGAGAAATAACATCATTATTTGTCGTTTTGGCCGTGGCATTTTGTTCTGTTGTTACGGCTTCGGCGGCAGGCTATGGCGAATCGCCAGGTTACCGCCCATCCGGCGGCAACGGCGGAAGCAGCATAGCCGGGACAAGGGAAGTGCCGGGCGAAACGGCCGGCAGCGCTGTTGCGGCAGGTCAGGCGATAAATATTAACAAGTCCGGCGGGGCGGTTTCACTGGAAACATTGCAAAAAATAATTGCCGAAAACGTAGACAAAGACAATGTCAATATAAAATTTGTGTCTGACAAAAAGGGCAACGAATACATACTTGAAATTCCGTTGGACTCAATAAACTCTCCCAGAACGCTTAACGTTCTAATGGATATTATCAAGTCGGATAAAATTACCATGCATGTGGGCAGTGAAAAAATTCAGGTCCCTGAGGGTTCGTTGCGCATTGTACCCACTATGAAGGGCGATTTCGGTATGGATTTTAATCTAACCTTTCCGGAATCTCATTTTAAAGACTTAGGCGATGATATTAATGGCATGAAGCTTATCTATGTTAATGCTAAAACTCTAGAAACAAAAGAAATATTTGAGTTTATTCCTTTTAACGAGGATGGAAGCATCACCGTAACTATAAATAAGGCATCCTATTACTACCTTTTACCTGTTGCACAGCCTTTGGCAATTGAAGACGAAGTGACCGAGGATAAAGAAGAAGCTTCAGAAGAAAATGAACCGATTAATGATAATGACACAGATCCCGATCAAAACGCCATAGACATTGACGATACAGATATCATCTACAGCGATGATGATGGAGAGCTTTCTGATGATGATGAAGAAGAGGATAGCAGCCCGTGGTGGAACAGCGATGGGGGCGAACTCAATCCTCCTACCGGCGTGGTTATTGGAGGTACGGCAATTGCCGGATTATCGGCGGCTATTGCCATAATTTCTAAAAAACGCAGGAGAAGATAAGGGTTATTTTAAACGCCGCTTTTGAGCGGCGTTTAAATTTAGAACCCAATATTTTCGTCTTTGGTTCAGGCTAATATCAAGAAAATAAGCTTTTCAAGCATCTGCGGCCGAGCCGCAGATGCTATTTTGGTTATACAACTTTTAAAAAGCAACAGCAATTTTCTCCGAATACATTTGACATGTTCTGTTGGTATTCTGTTTTTAAACTCTCTGGTATAAACGCTAATATTGTACCGGCAAATCCGCCTCCGTGAACACGAAACGCTCCTTCACCGCCCAAAACTTTTTCTGACAACCAAAGCGCCAATGTTAAGCCCTGCCTATTGGGCGACGATACGCTATAAACGTTTTGTAAATATTCAAGTGAAGATATCCCCGCTTCTCTTACTAGTTTTAAAAATTCGTCGATATTCTCAGCTTCGAGAGCGTTGGCTTGTTTTAATACTCTTGCATTTTCTCCGAAGAAATGCGCCGCCCTTAGCACCGCTCGGTCACCGAAACGGCGCAGTCCTTTGATGTTTTTATAAAAGGTCTCCGGGGCTACCTCTCGAAGGACGCTTTTTCCAAAATATCCTGCTATATTTTTCATTTCTTCAAAAACGGACGTGTAATCGGAGGTCAAATCCGCGTGTGAACCGCCGGTATTCACTACACATATCTCATACCCTGAAAACTTAATATCAATAGGTCTTATAAGAGGATTTTCACTGTCATAGAAATCTATCATCATCAGTCCGCCAAAGCTTGACGCCATCTGATCCATCAGTCCGCAGGGTTTTCCAAAATAAACGCTTTCAGCATACTGACCAGCTATTGCCATATCCCTTTGAGAAATATTTAACTTATATAAACCTGATAAAACCTTTGCGATAAGTATTTCAAACGCCGCAGAACTGGACAGTCCCGCCCCGGCAGGGAGACTAGAGCTTATCTTGCCGTCAAATCCGCCTATATTATGGCCGTTTGATTTTAGCCATGCTGCAACGCCGCGTATCAGCGATGCGGGTTTCCCTTTTTCTTCCGAGCGAGGGACAAGGTCATTTAAATCAATTTTTGTGCGGCCAAAACCCGCGGAATCAATTTTTATTATGTTTAGGTTATTTATAACGGCTTTGCAGATTGTCTTTAAGTTTATTGCAGCAGTCAAGACCCTTCCGTGCTGATGGTCTGTATGGTTTCCGCCTATTTCAATCCGGCCCGGCGCTGCGAAAATTTGCTCACTCATTTATTCAGTTGCCTCCGTGCGGATAATATAGTCGTCAATTTAAAAACCATAAAAAAGGTTTTTAAACAGCGGCAAAGCCCACTAGCACACCTAAGGTGTGCTAGTGACTATGAAGCAAGGCCGCCTTCGGCGGCACGCGGCGTATGCCGCGTTTTAAAAACGCATTTAGCGTTTTTAAACTAACTATCAAGTATCATGTTAAAGCTTTCGCGTTATTATTCTTGATATTTTCAAAGTTAACTAACTATAGGCGTTTTTTTGCTATGTTCTCTCAACAGCAAATCCGTTAGCGGATTTCTTTCGCTGTCCGGCTGTAAATTGCTGAAGTCTGCTCCATAATTTTCGGTTGAATCGCCCGTGTTTTCTTTGTTCTCGTCGGGGCCCCGTTCTTCTTCGCTCATGTTAGGCTGCAAAAATCCGTGCATATCGATAGTTCCGTCGGGTTTAAAGCTTGGCTCAACGAACGGGTTTTCAGGATTGAAAAAATCAATAAAAGGCTGGTCGGTGTCTTTATATGTTCCGCGCTCTGGAACATATAATCCTTCGGGAACATTAACAATGTCGATATCTCCGGATATATAGCTGACACTTAAGCTTTTCTCTTTATCAACCTCAATGTCTCCGCTTTCAATCAGAAGATTTCCAACTGCTTCAAATTTTTCATCGTCATTTTCAGGTTCATAGTTTGTATAAAACCTAAGCCCTCTGCCGTTCCTGAAAAGAGTGTTTTTATACGCCCTTACGCCCGCGCCCGAATTGCTAGATATCCCGTCGCCATAATTCAAAAATGAAATACTATTTGTTATAGTGTGCGTTCCAAGAATATGTGATCCGCCAAGCTTAAAGCCCTGCGCTGCTATCTGCTTCGCCTCGGCAAAACTACCGCCGTTTTCATCATAATCGTAAGTTGGCAGCCCGTTTCCGTAAGAAATACAGGAATCAATTTCGATGGCTCCGATCGGACCGGTGGAGGACTGTGCAAAAAGGTCGTAGCCATCGTCGATATTAAAGCTGGCAATACAGTATTTAAGTTTATTGCCGTTGCCTACCGTTAGTTTCATGGCGTAGCCGTCTGCATTGTTTCTCATTGCATCAACACAGTTGCGTGCGTGACAGCTCACGAAGTAATTGTCTCGAGGCCACATTTCAAAAGGCTCATACGAACTTCCGCTTAAGCTTATGCCGGAATCTGCCACATCATGGACATAAACCTTTTCAATACGATTTCGGTTGCCTTGAACATAAATCGGCTTACCCAACACCTTTGAGTTGCAGATTTCAATGTTATAAATATGCCAGTCGCTACCTCGGATTATCAGCCCTCCGTTTTTAGAATTTGAGAGGTCAAATATGGCGCCCGGTTCGCCAATGAGTGTGGCACCGTCGTTGCCGCGCGGAATGGTAAGGCAGGTTTTAAAATAATATTTCCCTTTCATGGCCACTATTTGCTGACCCGGCTTAGCATAATTTAGGGCAGTTTTCAGGGTAACTGGATCCTCGCGGGTACCCGACCCGTTTGGAGAACCTTTAATTGAGGCATAGATCGTTTGATCGACAGGGGCAATTTCTTTCATAGTTACAGAAAAGCTTTTGTAGATAGGTTCATAGTCGGAAAAATCAAAATACTCTGATGGCAAGGCAGTTTGCTTTTCCCGAGCTGCCGGATAGATTACGGCTTTAAATTTGTTTTCGCCGTTATCTAAACTTATTGAAAGTTCCAGTCGCTTATTCGCTGTGATATTCCCGGTTTCAATTGTGTTTCCTATATCGTCCCGCAACTCAAATTTACCGGTTACATTTGAGTAAAATCCGGCTTTATAGTTTTCAGAGCCGGAATAAATTCCGGAGTCAAGGGTAAGGGTTTTTAATACGGTCTTTTTTGGCCGCTCTTCTTTTTGACCATCTTTAATCGGGTCGGGAGCGTGAGATTCAAAGCTTATTCCGCTCACTTCGATCGCTATTTTGCGCGAAGCGAAAAATCCAACGTAATACCGATCCTTATCCTGAACGCGAAGTAAATCTGGTTCATAACAGGTGAGCATAGGATATTCGTATTTTATCTCTTTTCCATCGATGATCGAGCTTAACAGTTCGGCGCGAAAACCGGAGCTATCTTTTTTTAGCCTTAGGCGATATATGTCTCCGACTTTCCACCTGACCGGATAATCTGTCGCCGCTCCGTCGTCGTTGCTGAACTTTAGGTTTTTATAGTCTATATTAAAGTCGGGGTCAAAGCACTCTGTGTCAAAGCCGTAGCTATCAAGTCCATCGGGCGCAGACATGCCGGAAGAATCAGTAAATCCTGTCTTGACTATAATACCCGGCGCGCCCTGAACGGTGGTGTAGGTGCCGTCTCTTAGGTAACGATGGCGGCCGAATCCCGCTGTGATTGAATTAAAATATGGGTTGGCATCAAGTTTTGGGGCAATATCGGTCGCGATAATTCCGAATGCTGACTGATTGTCGATGATTTGAGCGTCATTCACGCGATCAACTATTTTGATATCACCTTCAATAGTCCAATTTTCATTATCCGGTTCTATCTCAGTGAAAAAGTAAGTAAACCCGTTATGTCCCTCGGTATATTTTGTCCCGGCATCGGGCTCCATATAAACTTTTTTTGGGAATACGCCGTCCTCAGCGGTGTATGCTTTAAACTCGGTGCCGGTTGCTCGGGAGTTCCCGTTGATAGTGTTTGAGGCGTCATTGGGTTTTACTTCGGCTGCCGGATTGTCATAAAGCAACACGCGATTGTTTTTGTTGCTTCCGCCTTTTCCAACAGAGCCGTAAAACCAACCTCGGGTGGACTCTTCCGCACTGACCTCAGACGTGCTCAACGAAAGCGCCAAACCAACTGAAAGAACGATAGCAAATGCCGACATCGCTATCCCGATACAAATTCTAGATTTAGGCATGAGAAACCCTCCTATTACAATATATAGTGAATCAAATTAAAAAACGGGCTAAAAGCTTTGCAATAAACAGAGGAATAACTTTTTGTTGTGCAGTTTGATTTTTTATTGCCTATTAGTAAAACTGCTATATCTGTTTTAAGTACGCCTTAAGCGCCTCGACCATGTCTGTCTTTTCCCACTTAACGTTTAAATCCTCTCGGCCCATATGTCCGTATGACGCGAGCTTTCTGTACTGCGGCTTTCTTAATTCCAACATGTCTATGATTGCTGAAGGGCGGAGATCAAAAACATTATTTACCGCTTCGGCTATTTTTTCATCCGAAACAATTCCTGTGCCGAAGGTTTCTACCAACACGGAAACAGGGCTTGCAACCCCAATGGCGTAGGCAAGTTCGATTTCGCATTTTTTCGCAAGCCCGGCCGCCACAATATTCTTGGCTACATATCGCGCGGCATAAGCGGCGCTTCGGTCAACCTTAGTCGGATCTTTGCCCGAAAATGCCCCGCCGCCGTGACGGGCATAGCCCCCATAGGTGTCTACAATTATTTTTCTGCCGGTGAGCCCCGAATCTCCCTGTGGACCGCCGATGACAAATCTGCCGGTGGGGTTAACGTAATATTTAGTATCGGCATCCAATAAATTCGTCGGTATAGTTGTCTTTATAACTTTTTCCAGAACATCCTCGCGTATCGTCGAAAGGTCCGTATCTTCTTTGTGTTGGGAGGATATCACAACGGTGTCGACCCTGATTGGTCTGCCGTCTTCATACTCTACCGTTACCTGAGATTTACCGTCGGGCAAAAGATAAGGAAGCGTTCCATTTTTTCGAACTTCGGCCAGTTTAAGCGCGAGTTTATGTGAAAGAGAGATTGGCAGCGGCATAAGTTCAGGTGTTTCATTGCATGCAAAGCCGAACATCATGCCTTGGTCTCCCGCTCCGGTATCGTTTGCCGCTTTTCCTCTTGTTTCCAACGCATCGTCAACTCCCATTGCAATGTCGCCCGACTGTTCGTCGATAGAGGTTATTACCGAACAGGTTTTGCAATCAAAGCCATAAGTTGCGTTATCATAGCCGATATTTTTTATAACATCTCGGACTACTTTCGGGATATCAACATAAGCGTTGGTAGTTATTTCCCCCATAACTAGAACCATGCCGGTGGTAGTAGCCGTTTCACAGGCGACTCTTGACGCAGGGTCCTGACTCAATAATTCATCCAACACCGCGTCTGATATTTGGTCGCAGATCTTATCAGGATGCCCCTCCGTTACGCTTTCAGATGTAAATAAAGATTTAGCCATTATTTCCCCTCCAATATTATATGCGTGTTTTGCGGTTGTTTTATCCGTATTTTCTAAAACTTTGCATTGTGAGCATTAGGACTAGCCAAATAAGGTTATATGCTAAAACCGCGCTGGCGCTGAACATGTCTGTCATTGTAAATAGTGTAAATATCGCACCGAGTATAAGCGCGAAAAAACAACTAGCCAACACGGTCGCCGCGGAATAAGATATATCTTTAACAAGCTTTTTTGCCGTGACAAGCGCCGATGCAAATGAGGTGAAAGTGCCGTTGCAAGACAGGTCACCGCGCCCTTTAGAGGTGTATCTTGTACACTCGTCAAACTTTTCGTGCAAGCTGAAAGGCAAAATTTTGATCTTTTCAGAATCCACATCGAAAATATCAGAAATTTTGCCGACTGTGACCAGAGAATCGCGCGTTTTAATGATAACTGAAATTTCGTTTTTTTGAACAAGCTCATGCAGAAAACGTTTGGTTTCAGGGTTAGGTAAAACGTCTATAAAAAACATAGCTACCGCCTCGCCGCCGGACGCAAGATAAACTACTTCCTCTGCGGATTTAATATATTTTTTTTCTATTTTTCTGTCGGGTATAATTATTGAATGGTGTTTCATCTGTTCGCGGTTGCCCAACATCACGCGCCGTGGGCCTATCCACCCGGTTATTCCCATGTTCGCTTCATAAATACAGTTTTCTACCTCGTAAAGCATTTCGCTTTTTCCAACTATAATGTCATAGAACATGTTTGAAAGTATCGAGCCGCTTTTTATCGCTAGGCTGGCTGCGGTGATGATAGCTTCGTCAATGGCGATTTTGTTAATGGAATTCTTGCCCTGACAGCGCTTGATATTGCAAAACGCAATGCTTCCGGCCGGGAAAAGAGCGCTTGCGTCGATCAATATTGAATTAACGTCTGCAAAGCTTGTAGCCGAGCTGTAGCCTAATATCGCCGAATCATATTTATTCAGTTGTTTTGACGCGCGGCTGAAAGGATTATTAACGGCAAACATAACCGAAAAAGATGAGAAAGCCGACATTATCCCGGCACATACGGTTATAGACCAACCTATGTTATTCTGCATTTCCGTATGGCCGCTTGGAAAAAAGAAAGCGATAAGCCCTAAAAGCCCGGACACCAGAAGCGCGATAGGAGTTAGGGTTTTTGAAACAGTATCGGCAATATCTGTGCAGTATGTAGATTTTAAAAAATCGGTTAAAAATTCTGTTTTGCGCATCGCGCAAAGCACCGGCAACTCACTAACAGCGCCTTTAGTAAATGCGTCGGCTAGCTCGTCGTCTTTTAATATATCGGCATAATATTTTGAGCTATCGCCGGATATGAATCTAAACCCAAGCTTAGCGCGCCTTATCATTAAAATCTTTCCTATGGTGTTAAACATCAGCGCCCCTAAGCCAACTGCAACATATAAGTGAGCTTGACCTGCCCTGACAGTTTCAGAAGAGAGCAACATAAGTCCCGCCCCCGCGACAGATATGACCGAGGAAACCGCGCAAATGCTGTCACAGTCTCCCTGTCGGCTGAACAGCTTTTTGATCCCATTAGATAACACGCCCTTGCAGGCGACCAACCCTGTTATCCCCAATAACGCTTGCATCGCGATATACGCGAAAGTGTCAAAGCGGCGATCTAAAAATAAAACTTCAAATCCTAAAACGCGATAGGCCATATTGATTCCAAAATCGTTGCAGACAGTAACGGCGGTCAAAATCCCTGTGATTATAAATAATATTAAAAACCGAAATTTAAGAGCTTTATGCGAATCGCAAAGCTCATCCCATATTTGGTCTGAAGAATCATAGCTGTCAAAGTCGTCGGGATCACAAGGGTCGTCATCTTCCGGTTCTTTGTCATGTTCTTCCAACACAAAATCTTTTATTCTGCGTTTACGTTTTTGCCCAAGTTCGGTCATTTTTTCCTGAAATTCAATCGGGTCTCCGTTAGGTATCAGGGTTGTGTCCTTTAGTATTTGTTTTTTATAATTTATGTTTAAAACATTAACGGCTTTTTGAGGGATTGGCAGATCCGGCTTTGTAGCTATTGGAATGGTGCCTTTAAGCATTGCCTCGTTCTGTTCACGTTTTTTAATGGCTTTATTAAGCGATTCTATCAGCGCTATATTTGAAGTGTCGCTCATAGAAGGAGGAAGTTCGGCCGGCGGACCTTCTTTTAACTTTTTTGCCGGAGGGACATACGCTTTTACGCCGACTTCTACCGTGCCTGCTCCGGACTGATTTATTTCAGCCGCTTTTTCGGCGATATCCTTTAAGTCATCTCCCGCAATTCCCCTGGTGTCGCCTGACAGGTTGCCTATTGTCATGGTATGTTCAAGGAAAAAGCCTTCCTCGGCTTTTTTAATGACTTCATAAGGGTTTATCCCCTCAATAAAATCTTCATGATGCTCGATTTTTTTATCTGCTATTAATACGCTTTGCTCTTTAAGACGCCTTAATTCTTCCTCTCGGCCGCCGGGGGCATTAATATTTTTAACCGACTGAGTATCTTTGCTGTCCGTAAAAATTTCGGACTTTAAATGGGGCAGATTTTCGGTATCGCTGAATTTGGGCGGCTTATAGCCTTCGTCAAAAATCTCTATATTGTCAGTGTCGTCGCTTATACGTTTACGCGGATTCTGATTTATTGAGAATCTGGCTGTCGTCCCCTTATACGGAGATATTTCAGATTGTTTTATTGTTTTATTATTTTCCGGGTAATTTGAAAGATTTTCTATTATAGGTTTGGGCAAATTTTTTGCCTTAGCAAAATAAACTCCATTTTTTTTATCTTCTTTTTCTTTGATATTTGCTTTGTTTAAGCTTTGCCTGCTTTTTGGTTTTACAATTTCTGTTTTGAAAGGCTCGGACCATGCTTGCGCCTTTTCAGGCTTTTTAAATTCGGATTCTGACGTTTCGGCGCTGAAATCAGGAATCACCGGCTTTTGAGACTTTAATTCCTGCAGTTTAGACTCGTTAAACTTTTCACTCTTTTTTGGTTTAACAATTTCTTCAACTTCTTCGGTTAAAAACGGTTTTATTTTTATTTCTTTGCCGTCTCTGTTTTCGGGCGGCTCAGTCCTGCGTTTTACTTCTATTTCCGCTAAAATGTCATCAACTGAATATTTGTCAGACAAATCCCGCTCCCCCTTTCTTTATAGAAATTTGCCGTTTTATAGCTAGTCAGTTTTAAAACGCTCGTTTGTTAAAACATTGGAAGCGTCTCCGCCGCAGATGCTTGAATCCTCCGCCTAAAAGGCGGAGGGAACATAAACGCGGTTATATATCTCGCGACCTTAAGATATGATACATTAATATTCCGGCGCTGACAGACACATTAAGGGAATTTATCTGTCCGTGCATATCTATTGAAACTATTTTATCGCAGCTTTCGCGGACTAAGCGACCCAACCCTTTTCCCTCAGAACCAATAACGAGACAGACTCCGCCCGAAAAATCGGTTTTATGATAAGGCTCGCCGTCAGCTTCGGCTCCATACACCCAGATGTTTGACTTTTTAATAGTTTTTATCGTGTCTGACAGGTTCGCCACACGGCATATTTTAAGCCAGCTGGCGGCTCCGGCAGAAGTGTTTTGAACAATTCCGGAAATCGCAGCGCTTCTGCGTTTGGGAACGATTAACCCATCTGCGCCTACAGCTTCCGCCGTGCGGATAACGGCACCTAAATTATGGGGGTCTTCTATTTCATCGGCCATAATAAGAAACGGTAGCTTGCCTTTTAAGGACGATACTTTTAGCAGATCGTCTAAATCCGCGTAAAGAATTTCTGAAATCAACGCAGCAATACCGCCGTGGCGGCCGCCATTCGTTAAAGCGTCAAGCTTTTTAGCGTTAGCGTTTTTTATTACGAAGCCTTTTTCTTTCGCTGATTCTATAATGTCACCGCAGGATTTAATCCCGCTTTGCAGATAAACTACATCAATCTGCACGTCGGATTTAATCGCTTCCATTACCGCGTTTCTGCCATAAATTATATTATTTTCCATATCACATTTCATTTCTATTGTCTAGCGCGTGGGCCAATGTAACGTCGTCGGCGAATTCTAGCGCCGCACCGACGGGGAGTCCATAAGCTAACCTCGTAACCTTTATTCCCATCGTTTTTATAAGCCTGCTTATATAAGATGCCGTAGCCTCGCCCTCAACCGTCGGACCTGTTGCCATAATTACCTCTGTGATATCGCCGTTAAGCCTTGCCATAAGCTCTTTTACACGTATCTTTTCTGGTCCTATGCCGTCCATTGGCGAAAGAGCTCCATGTAAAACATGATATACCCCGGCAAAAGACCCCGCGCGCTCAAAAGCCGTTACGTCCTTTGGCGATTCCACTACGCAGATCACTTCTTTTTGCCGGCGAAAATCTCCGCAGATGCGACAATCCTCTTGTCCCGTAAAGTTTTGGCAGACAGGGCATATCCTGACTGATTTTCTTGCAGAAATCAACGCCTTAGAGAAAACTTCGACATCATTTTCCGGCATGGTTAAAAGATAATAAGCCAACCGTTGGGCCGTTTTCATGCCGATGCCCGGTAATTTTGAGAACTGCTCAGCGGCAGTCAATAACGGCAGAGGGATATACTCAGCCATATATCACACCAATCCTGGGAGGCTCATTCCGCCTGTCACTCTCTCAACTTCTTTCTCGGTTTCCTTTTCGACCTTATCGATAACCGCGTTCACACCTGCGGTTATTATGTCCTCTAGGTCTTCAATATTATCCTTATCCACTATTTCCGGATTTATCTTTATGGATTTTAATTTTTTATCGCCGGTCATAACAAACTCGGCCATGCCGCCGCCCGCCGAAACGGTATAATCCACATCCTTAAGCTCATCCTGAACTTTTTTAATGGCTTCTTGCATAACTTGTGCTTGTCGTATCATATCATTTACGCTGCCGGCACCTTTTGCCTGATATTCTTTTGGTAATCTAGCCCTCATTTTTTCCATCCCTTTTGTTATTTTATTTTTACATCTATTCCGTGCTCTCTTACACGGTCAAGAAAGATTTCGGTTTTGTTTTTAGCCGGAATGTCTTCAGACAATTCTTCTGCGAATATTCTTACCGGCTTAACCCCTATATCTTCAGCAGCTTTAAGTATCCGCTCTCGGTTCTCTTCGTTTTCCAAAATGCTTGCGGTAAGTGCCCCGCCTGTTATGCATATCTCTCCGTTTTTTATAACAGCGGAAGTTCCTCTTAACATTTCCCCTAAAAACGATGGTAGTTGCTTAAGAATAGCCGTCCAATCAAACGCAACATCTGACAACTTGTTTTGGTTGTCTTTTGGTTTTCTTTTCGCATTTAAAAGCCCCTCAGAGTAAACCTGATTTGGTTGCCGACGGATGTTTTGTTCAATTGCATCTATCCTGGCAACGACAGATGACAGGTCGAAATCCAGTTCAGGCGAACAAAGCTCGATAACCGTCATCTCTGCGGTTATTCTGGCGTTTTTAGAGCGACCAATATGCTCGAATCTGTTTTCTAATATTTTCATGCACCTCATAATTTCGCGCAAAGACATGCGTTCGCTTAACGCCTTATATTCGCATATGTCTTCCGGCATACAATTTAAGATAGCTATTGTGGAATCAAAAGTTTTCGAGGGTTCGGCAGATATCGTTTTAAATACCATTAAATTTCTGTAATGATAAATAAGCTCGTCAATAAGGCGGGTCAAATCTTTAGAATCGTTGTACAGTCCGGTAAGTATCTCTATGGCTCTAACTGTGTTTTTATCGAGCGCCGCCTCAGATAGAGAGAACAGATGCCCGCTGCCGGCCAAACCGGCGCTGTCTTGAACTAATTGCAAAGTAACGTTATCATCTTTTGAAATACAAGTGTCTAAAAGCGAAAGAGCGTCCCGCATTCCGCCTTCAGATAAGCGAGAGATAAGAAAAGCCGCTGACGGCTCAAGATTCGCGCCTTCTTGTTTTGCTATTTCCATAAGCTTGTCAGCGCTTTCACTCAAATCTATACGCCTAAAATCAAAGCGCTGACAGCGCGAAAGGATAGTCGCGGGAATTTTATGATTTTCAGTTGTAGCGAGAATGAAGATCACATGAGGGGGAGGCTCTTCAATAGTTTTAAGCAAAGCATTAAAGGCGCTGTTTGAAAGCATGTGCGCCTCGTCAATAATATAAACTCGATATTTGCATGCAACCGGCAGGTAATTAAGTTCCTCGCGCAGCAGGCGCACATCCTCGATACTGTTATTGCTGGCGGCGTCAATTTCAACTATGTCTGAGATGCCCTCGTCTATCATTTTGCAATTTTCGCAAACAAGGCAAGGATTCCCTCCATCAGGTTTTTCGCAATTTATCGCCTTAGCCAATATTTTTGCACAGGTGGTTTTTCCTGTGCCGCGCGACCCCGTAAACAGATATGCGTGTGCTGTTTGCCCGTTTATTATTTGGTTTGTAAGGGTGCGGGTGATGTGAGGCTGGGATATTACGTCGGAAAAAATCAGCGGTCTATATTTGCGATAAAGCGCCAAGTACAAATATCATCACTCCGTTCTCCCGTATACAGTAGACTTCTTGCGCAATTAAAATGCGATGGATTTGTGAGTAAAATTTTTGCCGTACAAGACAATTTTTGTGAGAATATCCATTGGTATTTAAGCAAAAATTAACGCGGTATGACCTAAATTTTACCGCTAGAACGGCGCAGAGTAATTTAGCAATAAGCTTAGTTAATAATTTCATAAAACAACCAAAAAATTACGCAAAATCTTAGGGATAAATGGTTTTGCAGAAATTTTTTGGCTTTGTTTCAAGTTAATTTACTGCAAAAGTCTTTCCTTTTGAACGCAGGCTTGCTGCGGCACAAGGCAAAACCCGCTTAATGCTGCTCGGTTCCCCGCCTGACATGGTTCACGGTAAGCCATTGCACAGGGCCTGCATTCAAAAGCAAAGACCTTGAAATAAATTTATTCTATATTATAACACTTTTACACAAAAAAATCAATACCCGCTTGATAAACAAAAATTATTAGGCTAAAATAAACACAACGATGAAGCCTATTTCTGCCATATCATAGAAACGTCGAATGCCTTAACGCTGTGAGTTAGAGCCCCTAAACTTATTATGTCCACACCGGTTTTGGCTATTTCTCTAATATTCTCTTCTGTGATATTGCCTGAAGCCTCTAAAATCGCCTGACCGGCGGTAAGCTTTTCGGCAATGTCTACCGCCTTGCGCATCTGGTCAATAGGCATATTGTCTAGCATAATAATTTTAACTCCTGCGGCGATCGCCTCTTTCATTTCATATAAATCACGGACCTCAATCTCTATATTGACTAAATGTCCCGCTTTTTTTCTTAGTTCTTTTACAGCATTGGTTATCCCGTTATAGGCATCGATATGGTTATCTTTTATCATTGCCGCGTCTGAGAGGTTATATCGGTGATTACGTCCCCCGCCTGTTGCTACGGCGTATTTTTGCAGAGTGCGTAGCCCCGGAAGAGTCTTTCTAGTATCAGCTATACTTGCCTTGGTTCCGGCGACAAGCGAAACGCACTTAGCGGTATAGGTTGAGATCCCGCTCATATGTTGCAAAAAATTCAGCGAGGTACGTTCGCCTTTTAAAAGCGCGGCGGTTTTTCCATGAAATTCCGCGATAACATCACCTTTTTTAACCGGGTCGCCATCTATAAACGCGGTTTTAGTCTTTACGCCGGAATCCAAGATTTCAAATACCCTAAGCGCGACGGCAAGCCCCGAAATAACTCCGTCGGCTTTGGATAAAAAAAATGCTTTTGAATGGTGCATACTGTCAACAAGTAAGTCAGTGGTAACATCAATATAGCTGATATCCTCTTTAAGAGCGGTTTTAATTATTTCGTCAACATAAAAATCAGGTAAATTCATTGCATCGCATTCCTTCCCAGTAATTCTAAAAGTATCAGCTTTGCCAGAACGGCAAGTGATTTTGTTTCAATGAATTCAGGGGTCAATTTAAAATTCCCGGTTTCCAATACCGCGTTTATATCTTCGACACGTGGTAATTTATCTCGGCATTCGCCAAGGTTAGGCATAACGAAAAAGGCTTTTTGCATTATTGCCTTGAGTTCGGCGCGCAACCCATGGGGATAATCTTCTTCACCTCGGTTTTGATAGTCGTTATAGTTTATGTCATTATATTCACCCAGAGGTATGTTACATTCATTTATATCGGCGGCGATAAGCCTTGAAAAAACCAAAGCCTCCAGTAGTGAGTTACTGGCAAGGCGATTCTTGCCGTGAATTCCTGTGTGGGCGCATTCTCCGGCGGCATAAAGTCCGGTTACCGTAGTTTTGCCCTTGCCGTTTACTGAAATACCTCCCATTAGGTAATGTTGACACGGATATATGGGGACAGGTTCATTGGACATATCATAACCCCTTTCCTTGACTCGCTCATAAATCATTGGAAACCGCTCTTTGACAAAGTCGCTGTCACGATGAGAGATATCGAGGTAAAATTTATCACTGCCCGTCCTTGCCTGTTCTCGGATGATACAGCGGCTTACCACATCGCGTGGGGCCAGTTCTTTTCGTTTAGGCTCGTACTCCTCCATAAATCGATTTCCATTGCAGTTGAGCAGATAAGCGCCCTCACCCCTTAGCGATTCTGAAATTAAAAATCGCTCCCGGCTTTCCTTTCCGGCAAATGCGGTGGGGTGGAATTGGATAAGCGAAAGCTTTTCAACTTTGGCGCCCATGTTATAAGCAAAATAGATCCCGTCTCCGGTTGCGGTGGCGGCATTAGTGGTATAGTCATAGATACGGCCTATCCCACCCGTTGCTAAAACACATGTTTTCGCGGTATAATAATTGTGCTTTCCTTCCATGAAAACGTTAATAAGAAAGTCTTCACCTTCTTTCATTAGGTCTAAAAGATGTGCATTTTCAAGTATTGTAACATTTGGCAGAGCTTTAACATTTTCAAGAAGGGTTGACACTATCTCATATCCTGTGCTATCCTTAGAGTGGGCTATTCTTCTTCGCGAGTGACCGCCTTCTAATGTCAGCTCTATGCTTCCGTCGGTTTTTTTATCAAAGTTAACCCCTAGCCGGATAAGGTTTTCAATTTCTATAGGGCCGCGCTTAATGAGGATTTTAAGATTTTCGATATTATTCTCATAACCGCCCGCGATAAGGGTATCCTCAATGTGAAGGGTGTAATCGTCATTGTCTTTGTCCATAACCGCCGCGACCCCCCCCTGAGCAAGCGCGGAATTACAAAGCATAAAATCGCGCTTGGAAAGCATAAGCACTTTAAAACAAGGGGCGATGTTAAGTGCCGCATAAAGGCCGGAAACGCCGGCGCCAATTATTATAATATCAAAATTTTTAAATTTCATGTTATCTCTCCATTCCAAAAAGAAAGGTATTGTCAAAATGAAACCGGTTAACAGAACGATCGCCGTTATTGCTTCCGCCAACTCTGTCGGATATGATACCGAAAGCTCTATAGATGAGTTATGCGAGCTTTGTGAGACTGCGGGAGCCGAAGTCGTCGCGAAAATAATTCAAAAATTAGACCGTGTTTCTCCCGCTACCTATTTGGGAGAAGGAAAAATCAATGAAATGGCTCTGATTTGCGGTCAGCTTGGGGCTGATATCGCCGTTTTTGACGACGAGCTTTCAAGCAGTCAGATCCGCAATATAGAAAACATATTGAACGTCCGCGTTATTGATCGGACGATGCTGATTTTAGATATATTCGCTTCCCGCGCCGTATCCGGCGAAGGCAAGCTTCAGGTTGAGTTGGCTCAGCTTAAATACCGGCTGCCCCGTCTTGCCGGGATAGGCATATCCATGAGCCGTTTGGGCGGAGGCATCGGCACGCGCGGACCGGGAGAAACTCAGCTTGAAACAGACAGACGGCATATTCGCCGGCGGATATCAAAACTGTCGGCAGATCTTAAAGAGCTAGAGACCCGCCGAGGGTTTATGCGTTCACGCCGAAAAAAAAGCGGGGTAATGGTTGGCGCTATTGTTGGATATACTAACGCCGGAAAGTCGACCTTGTTAAATATGCTGACCGAAGCGGGGGTTTTAACCGAGGATAAACTATTTGCGACGCTGGATCTAACCTCGCGCGCAATAACGTTGCCCGACGGCAGGAGCCTTACTCTGGTGGACACGGTGGGATTGATTCGCCGCCTTCCTCATCACTTGGTTGAAGCGTTTAAATCCACACTTGAAGAGGCAAAAAACGCGGACATAATACTTCATGTCGCGGACATTTCCGACCCCGAGTGCTTCGAGAAGTCGGAAACGGCGGCAAAAATACTGGCAGAGCTTGGATGCGGCGGGATACCTATGGTAAATATATTTAATAAGCGAGATAAAATAGAGTTTGTGCCGCCCGGGATTATAGCCATTTCAGCAAAAACCGGGGAGGGGCTTGACGGCATGTTGTCGGCAATTGCCAAAGCCCTGCCTGAAACCGCTAAGCGCATGATATTGCTGGTTCCTTACGGGAATGCCGGGTTAATAGCTAAAATCCGTGAAAGCGGCACAATCTATTTAGAGGAATACATTGAAAGCGGAATAAAAATAGACGCATTGGTAGATGTGAAATTAATTAAAGAGTCCGAGATATTTTTAATATAAAAAAACCGATCGCACATTTAAAAATCCGCGGAGGAGCCGTTTCCAGTGTTTTATAATCGCTTTTAAATTTACTAAACTTAAGGCAATACCGCACAACTCACGCTTAACGGCTTGACGCGCAAATCACTTTCGTATTTCTCGCCAAACTTAGTTAAGTTCGTCTTAAATATCAACGGATATTCTCGGCAAAATTGCCTAGTTTTACGAAAAATCCGGCTGCGTGCTTGCACTCCGGAACTGTGCGGTATTGCCTTAAAGTTAAGCGATTATAGTCCGCCGCCTAAGATTAGGGGGAAAATAAACGAGGTTATAGTTTTTTGCCTATATAAACATTATGATATTTATACGTTCTGTTAGCTAATGTCCAATTCCACCGCTCCAAATGGCCTGACTGTCAACACATGGCAGCTTCCCGCGCCGAATATTCTCTCGATTTGAAGGCGGAATCTTTTTGTAAATTCACTGGGAACAAATGCTTGCAGCGTTCCGGTTACCCCTTCGCCGTGTATTCGCACTGCGCCTTTCCTTTTTAGTATGGAGTTGGCGACATACTGACCGACGGCCATTTCTTGCCGTGTAACGTCGGAAGATGAATATACGCTTTGAAGGTATTTATATGAACTGTTACCTGATTCGGAGACCAAATATAAAAAATCGTCAAAGTTTTCTTCTTTAAGGGCGAAGGCCATAGCAGACACCCTGTCGTTCTCATCAAAAAAATGAAGGGCGCGAAGCACTGCGCGGTCTCCGACCTCACGGCGCAACTCGGTTATGTTAAGCACAATGTCTTGTCTTAATATCTGCCTTAGCTTTTTTACCCCATAAAAATCCGCCACCTGCTTCATTTCGCTCACAATGGTGTTATAATCTTCTGTCAGATCATACGGATCGCCCGTTTCAACAATGCATAAGTGATGGCCAAACGAGCTGAAATTCAGATTAATATTTTGAACCACCGGCACGTCGTTGTCCTTAAAGTCTATCGAAACGAAGCCCCCGGCTGCAGAAGCTATTTGGTCGACCAGATGACATTGCTTGCCAAAATATATATTTTCTGCGTATTTACCTATCTGGGCTATTTTTACCGGGTCGATCACACCATTGTTATAAAGATGGGAAAGAATGGTTCCAACCAGAACTTCAAACGCAGCCGAAGAAGACAATCCCGAACCTACCGGTACCGCCGAAACGGTATATGCCTTGAATCCACCTATACAGAATCCCCGATTTAAAAAACCTTTTACTATCCCTCTGATAAGCGCGTTTGCCGTATTTGCTTCCTCAGGCTGAACATCAAGATTTTCTAACCAAACTCCGTTTTCTTCGAACCCTTCTGATTTAATGGCAATTTTATTGGCTTCGATCGGCTCAACTATCGCAATAATATCAAGGTTTATGCTAGCGGCAAACACCTTTCCATTATTATGATCGGTGTGGCTTCCGCATATTTTTGCCCGACCGGGTGCGCTGAATATCCTGTAATTTTCCTTTTTTCCTTTTCCAAAGTAGCTTTCGTAAGCGTTAATTGCCATCTTATACCTGGCTTCCTGTATTGTGAGCGCGTCCGCCCCGTATAGCTTTTCAAGAGTCAACGTCTTTTGTTTTGCCATTAATAACCCCCCATAGAACAATTATAACCGCGCTCATGTCCCCCGCCTCTTAGGAGACGGATTTAATGCAAAATACCATGCGTTTCTGCTTGTTTTCAAGTTAATTTACTATACGTCAGAAGAGGGTAATTTTCAATTATTTTGTGCCGCAAAGCGGTTACGCAATGGGTAACGTTGTGAACATGACCTAGTTGTTATCAATCTTTTTCCGTAAAGAACATATGATATTTTTTTTCTTTGTGCGAATATACCGACAGCACTAACCCCATCGCCAGAAAAGTAACCAAGTTAGAGCTACCCCCTGCGCTGAAAAACGGAAGTGGGATCCCGATAACCGGCACGACGGCAACCACCATGCCAATATTTATTATGCAATGAAATAATATCATAGAAAACACGCCAACGCAGATAGAACGTCCGAGCAGATCTTTCGCGGACAGTGCCCCGTGCAGCATCTTACCTAAAATCAATAAAAACAAAGAAATCACCGCCACACAGCCAATAAGTCCCAAAGTCATCCCGATATAAGAAAAGATAAAGTCGGTATGAACCGCAGGAACATAATAATATTCACCGCCAAACAGGCCTTTTCCGGTCATCCCTCCCGAACCCATTGCGATAAGGCTTGCCCTTTGTTGGTCATACATCGCCGAGGTTTCTTGAAGCTCTGTATCAAACAAAACCAAAAAACGCTTTTGCTGATACGGCAGCATTACATAGTTCCATAAAGCATAAGCGGCAACCGGAATAGCGGTTAGCCCTATGGCTATATACCTCCACCAAAGCCCGGCAGAAAAAAGCATTATTATAACCATAAAGCCAAAAACCAACGCCGTTCCGTCATCACCCTGAACTACAATCAGGCCTAGCGGTATCGCGGCATGAAGCAGCAAAAGCCCCAATTGAGGGAGCTTATTTAGTTTATCCCCCACTTTAGCAACATGAGTGGAAAAGGTCATAATAAACGCAAGCTTTAAGAATTCCGAAGGCTGTATACTGGTGAACCCTAAATCCACCCAGGCCACGTTGTCAGTCCCCTCGGGAGTTAGTCCAAGCGGAGTAAACACCAACAAGGTCAGGATAACAGACAACGGTGCGTAAGTAAACCAGATTTTTGAAAGCAATCTGTAATTTATGCCGGCAATTATGAGCATAAACACCACGCCCAACGCCGTGGTCAAAATTTGCATTTTGTAGTGCCGTGGAATCATCCCATAAGCTATCCCGCTCTCATAAAGCGAATAGAGCAAAAAACACGCGAAAGCACCCGCCACGATGCAAGAAATTAATAAAATCAAGTCAAGGCGTTTTATATATCCCCAAAAAATTTTTAATGTTTTCTTCATTATGCCGCCAACCCAGTAAAATATATATTTACATTATACAACAAAATAAAGGTCTTTTGCAACATATTTATAAATTAATTTTATTTTTTTGTTTTAACAATCTAATAATTCGCTCGGACACATTCGGCAAGAAAATTATAAGCGGCAAAATTATTATTCCTAGCGCAAACGTAAGCGCCGTCATATCTGTCGTAAACAGATCATGGCCAATAAAATCGCGCAGGATAATCATAGCAAAAGCAAAAGTTATACCAAGCGAGGCCGCCATTATCGCCTTGAACGGCTTAAACGGCACACACAGCCTGCAGAGGATCGCAAAGCATGATGCTCCGAAAATATATGTTGAAACCGTGCGTATCTCTTCGTAACTAAGGTTCATTATTCCGCCGAAAACCGTCACTGCGGCCACGCAGATAACGCTGCACAGGCCGTAAGGCACCGCTCTTTTAAGCACATTTAACATAAAGCTCCCGGTTTGGCGATTTTTATTAGGTTCCAACGCCAAAAAAAAGCTAGGAGCCCCAATAAAGCAGGCGTTTATAACTGTAAGTTGAATTGGGATAAAAGGAAAAGGACTGTTGATAAAAACAAAAAATATCGCGATAATAGCGGCATATACTGTTTTAGTCAGGAATAAAACAGCGCTTCTTTCAATGTTGTTTATGCTTCTGCGTCCTTCGGACACGGCTTTAGGCAACGAGGCAAAGTTGCTGTCAAGCAAAACAAGGTTAGAAATATTTTTGGCCGCGTCGCTGCCTGACTGCATTGCGATGGAACAGTCGGCCTCTTTGAGGGCCAACACGTCGTTGACGCCATCGCCGGTCATGCCGACGGTTTTCCCTTTCTTCTTGAGCGCTTTTATAATTTCAAGTTTTTGGTCGGGACTTACTCTGCCGAACACAGTATATTTTTCGGCGATTTCCGGGATCATGGCCGTGTCAATATCGCTCATGTCTATATTGCTTCCAAAATCCGGCAACCCCGCTCTGCCGGCAATTCCGGAAACGGTTAGGGGATTATCGCCCGATATAATTTTAAGTTCCACGCCTTGCTCGCGAAAATATTTCAAGGTTTCGTGGGCTTCTTTTCTTATTGTTTCAGAAATAACGAACAGAGCTAGCGGCTTTATTGCTTGAGGAAGATTTTTACCATCAAGCGGCAGGTAAGAACCCGCTAGCATAATGATCCGCCCGCCGCTGACGGCGCAAGAATTTATGATTTTCGCTATTTCTGACGGCAGACCGCCAGATTCATGCTGAAAGATAAATTCAGGCGCGCCGATAATATAGCTCCCCTTTCCGCCAAAACAAACCCCGCTCCATTTTCTGGATGAGGAAAAAGGCACGATTTGTGTTGGGATCCAGCCTTCATCTGGTTTTTCTTCAGAAAAATACTCTCGCAAGCAAAAAGCGGTAGGATTTTCGTCAGGCAGCGCCGCCATAACGTTGGTCATTGCTTTTTTTAGTGTCGCTTTTTCGGTTTCTCTTTCTAAATGAATTACCTCGTTCACACTCATCTTACCGGTAGTAATAGTGCCGGTTTTATCCAGACAAAGAGTATCAACCCTGGCAAGCGTTTCAATGCAGTGCATGTCCTGAACAAGCGCTTTATGTCCTGCCAATCGTACGGCGCTTATCGAAAACACAACGCTGATAAGTAGCATCAATCCCTCGGGAATCATCCCAATAAGCGCGGCGACCGTGCTGGAGATGGCATCCGACGTTTCTTCGCCTAACATGAATATAGATTTATACATAAGTATAAGCCCTATCGGAACAATACAGAGAGCTATAATTTTTATTAATTTGTTCATGCTGGACATTATTTGCGATTTAGGTCGTTTATGGTATTTCACCCCGTTAGTTATCTTTGCGGCAAAGCTTTTATCGCCCACCCTTATTACCTGTGCCATAACGCTCCCGGACACTACAAAGCTCCCGGAAAGCAACTCGTCTCCCCTTTTTTTGTTCACATGATCGCTTTCCCCCGTAATTATGCTTTCGTTTACTTCGCACTCGCCGGATAAAACCGCCGCATCGGCGCAGATTTGCATCCCCGCTGACAATACGGTTAGATCGCCCAACACAATATCATTTACCGCAATGTCGCGGGCAATACCGTCCCTTATAACACGTGCTTTTGGTGCTGAAATAAGCGATAGCTTGTCTATAACTCTTTTTGCGCGAACTTCCTGCGCGATCCCCATAGTGGTGTTTATCAGTATTATCACCATAAAAAGCGCATTGCGGGATTCACCATAAATTATTACTAACAACGCAAGCAAAACATTTAATAAATTAAAAAAAGTAAAGGTGTTATCCCTGATTATCTGCCAGACGGTCTTAGACTTAGGAACAGAAGAATCATTTGTAAGGCCTGATTTTATCCTTTGCTCAACTTCAAAATGCCGCAGACCCAGATCTAAATCCATTTATTATCTCCTCGTATAGCTTTCTAGTTGATCAACTTAGAAAACATCTGAAAATCACGCAAAAGCAACGATTACTTTAGTAAGCGCAGCTGCTACAAAGCATCAATTGGCTTTGCGTAAGTTTTTGGCAGACGTTCAATTTGATTTAATGTAAATCCGTCATTCAAACATCTGCGGTGGAGCCGCTTCCTGTGTTTTATAGTCGTTTAGCCATAAAAGACTATAACCCGCCGCCTAAGAGACGGGGGACATGAACGCGGTTATAATACACATTATAATACATAATTCACAAAAAGTAAATCCTCTTTTTGTCAAAACTATCGACAAAAATATATAAATATGCTATACTTATGTTAATATTTATTTTAACATGTAAGAGGAGTGGTTAAATTGACCTATGAGAAGTCATGTGGAGCTATAGTATACAGAAAATATCACGGAAACACCGAAATACTTCTGATAAGACATATAAAATCAGGTTACTGGTCTTTTCCAAAGGGACACATTGAAGAAGGAGAAACCGAGCTGCAAACCGCGAAACGTGAAATAAAAGAAGAAACCGGCCTGGACGTTTATGTTGACGAAGGGTTCAGAGAAACAGTCACTTTTTCGCCACGGCGCGAAACAACCAAAACTGTTGTTTATTTTGTGGCAAAGGCGAAAAGCCACGACTTTAGACCGCAAGAGGAGGAGATAGGAGACATAAAGTGGGTGGAGATTGGTCAGGCGCAGCAATATCTTACATATGATAATGATAAAATAATAGTGAACAAGGCAAAATCTTTTATTGCGCTTATGAAATAAATTGTTTTAAGGGCTAATGATAAGCATTGTTATTCCTGACGAAATCGCTCCCACGCCCAAACATAATAAAAATATTACGATCTTTTTAAAAACGCTTTCATTCGGGATGTCCGCCGACAGATGCTTTATTTCCGCCTCGCTTAAAATTAAATCAGCGTCATATTTTAGATTTCCTATTCCGATTTCGGTTTTCGAGGGACGCACAAAAAAAATTGCACGTTCAAAATACTCGCTTTCGGGATTATTTATTTCAATTATAAGCTTATTTACACCTTTCAACATAAAAATCACACCTTTCCTTTATTTTAAAAAATATAATGATAATATTAACAAAAAAGGCAATTTTATACAGTTTTCAACGTTTTTTATGTTGAAAACGCGGAAAACTTGTTAATTGTTTGATTTTAAAATTATAATTTTGTGGAAAATTCTGTTGAAAGTGTTAAAAACCCTTTGTTCATGCCACATTAAAAAAACTAAAAATCAACACATTTTAAAAATAAATTTATTAATATATCAAACTAATTTGCGATAAAATAGTTGTTTGTCGATTTTTGGCTTTTTGTCTGATGTTAAAACATGTTCGCTTTTACTGATTTTTTCACGTTAACGCGAAATCTTGTTGAAAACTTTGTTGAAAGTGAGGAAAATGAGCGCTTGAGAAATAATTTTAAAGGAATTAAAACTATGAATGTGTTTTCTGACCGCATTAAAAATCTTCAGCCTTCGGTAATAAGGGAGATGTTTAAATTTACCGCTGACCCTTCGGTCATCAGTTTTTCGGCTGGAAACCCGGCGCCCGAGGCTTTTCCGCTGGAAAAAATAGCCGAGTTATCTGATGAGATTTTGCGACAAGAACCGGTAAACGCCTTGCAATATTCAATAACCGAAGGTTATCCCAAGCTTCGCGAATGGCTGAAAAGCGACATGCTTGAAAAGGGTTTGTTTGAAGCGAATGGTGACGAGTTGGTGATAACTTCTGGGGCGCAGCAGGTTATGGAGCTTGTAACAAAAACTATCTGCAACGAGGGTGAAACAATAATCTGTGAGGCACCCAGTTTTATAGGTTCGCTAAATTGCTTCCGGTCTTATGGGGCTAAGCTAGTTGGGGTTTCTATGGACGACGAGGGAATAGCCCTTAAAGCTTTAGAAACGGCCCTATCTGAAAATCGGCGTTCCGCATTTATTTATCTTATTCCGAATTTTCAAAACCCAACCGGTAAAACTATGTCGCTTAAGCGACGTAAAGAAGTTTTAGAGCTAGCGTATAAATATAACGTGATAATTTTGGAGGATAATCCGTATGGTGAACTGCGCTTTGCCGGGGTGGACCTGCCTTCAATAAAATCCATGGATAAAAAAGGTATGGTTATCTATGCCGGCACATTTTCAAAGACACTGGCACCCGGCCTTAGGGTGGGATATATGATCGGACCTGAAAATATCGTAAACAAAGCGGTGGCAGCAATGCAGGTATCTACCGTGCATACCAATATTTGGGCGCAAATGCTAGTTTATCGCTTTTTGACAAAAGTTGATTTTAATGAGCATATTGAAAAATTAAGGGAAATATATAAAAGAAAATGCGATCTTATGTTAAACAGCCTTAAATTTTCCATGCCGCTGTCGATAGGTTTTACGGAACCGGAAGGAGGGTTGTTTATTTGGGGAACGCTGCCATATGGCGACCTTGCGTCTTTTTGCCGCGCCGCGTTGGATAAAAAGGTGGCAATAGTCCCCGGCAACGCTTTTTTAGTGGACGAGCGCGAAAAGTCATTGTCTTTTCGGCTTAATTTTTCCACTCCAAGTGAAGAGCAGATCGAAAAAGGAGTAGAAATATTGGCTGAAGTTACAAAAAAATACTATAATTAATAATTGGAGAAAATAAAAATGCCCGAACAGACCTTGCAAGCTATGCAAAAAGAACAAAAGAAACGCTCGTTAAGCGGGATACAGCCGACAAATACGCCGCACCTAGGAAATTATCTGGGGGCAATGAAAAACTGGGTGACGTTGGCCGAAAAATTTGACGCTCTGTATTTTATTGCGGATTTGCACTCAATAACTCTAAGAATGGAACCGGCGGCGCTCAGAAAGCAAACTTTTGAGAGTTTTGTGCTGTTGTTGGCAATGGGGATAGACCCTGAAAAATCAGTAGTGTTCGTGCAAAGCAGTGTGTCCGCTCATTCCGAGCTTTGTTGGCTGCTGAACTGTTATACACAATATGGGGAGTTATCGCGGATGACTCAATTTAAAGATAAGTCCCAAAAATATCCCGAAAACATTAATGCGGGTCTGTTCACCTATCCTGTGCTTATGGCTTCGGATATTCTTCTTTATCAGGCAGATTTCGTACCCGTCGGAGCGGATCAAAAACAGCACATTGAAATTGCGCGCGACATAGCTATGAGGTTTAACGGAGCCTATAGCGAAACGTTTAAGCTGCCGGAACCTTATTTTACCAAAAGCACTGCAAAAATTATGTCACTGTCTGAACCGTTGAAAAAAATGTCTAAATCTGATCAAAACCTAAACGCAACGGTGTTTGTGCTAGACGATCGTGACACGATAATTAAAAAATTTAAGCGCGCCGTAACCGACAGCGAAGCTGATATTAGCTATCACGAAGAGGACAAAGGCAAAGCCGGGATAAACAATCTTATTTCGGTTTATTGTGCTATGACTAAAAAAACTGTAGCCGAGACCGAACATGAATGGCAGGGGAAGGGGTACGGCGATTTTAAGATCGCCGTGGGCGAGCTTGTCGCTGACGGTCTTAAAGGCATACAGCAGCGTTACCAAGAGCTAAGCGCTGATAAAGAATATATCTCGTCTTGTATGAAAAAAGGGGCTGAAAGAGCAGCCTCAATAGCACATAGGACGCTGAAAAAAGCACAAAAAAAGATAGGATTATTTCAGGTTTAATATTTTACATCTGTTTAGGTTGTAGCCATAGGCGGTGAGAAACAGGGCAATTTGAGCAAATATACTTTCCGAGCGGCTTTGCCGCTTGGTTTCAATAGTTTATTTGAGGATTAAATATATGCGGTTTTGCGGAAATTATTGTTTATTTTCAGATGGATTTTTACCAAAAAATATTACCAACCCTAAAAGGTTGGTAATATTTTTTGGAGCTACTGGTCGGAATCGAACCGACAACCTGCTCATTACGAGTGAGCCGCTCTGCCATTGAGCCACAGTAGCAAGGCAGTTAAAATATCGTATTTTTTTAATTTATTAAAACATCTGCGGCTTTGCCGCAGTTCGCCTCTTTAAGCGGCTAGCTTAAACATGGAATTCACTTCCATATTTACGCAATTTGCTATAAAAGGTTGCAAAAAGCAGATTCTTGTGATATACTGAAACTATAAGTATGTTTTACACAGGCCTGTTCTTTGAGTACAAGCCGTAACATATTATATCTTACAACATATTTTTTCTTTTGTCAAGTCGGGAGTGATAGTTTATCGAACTTAAAACAAAGTTGTCGGGATGGGTTTTAAAAGCGGTTTGTTTTGTAATTGCCGCTTTTGTGTTGTTGATGTTGTTTTTTTCCCTGTCTTTTTCTTTGGGATCAGACGCTCCGTCGTTTTTCGGGCAAAATATCTTTATTGTTAAAACCGATAAATTTTTAGAAGTTGCGGACATTTCAAAAGGTGAAGCTGTAATATCTGAAAAAGTCGATTTTCGGGAAATTCAGGCGGGGAACACCGTAATTTATCAAAATTCCGAAAAACAATCAGGGCTTGCGGTAATACATACCTCAAGCTTGTCCGAGGGAGTTTATTCATTCACGGCCGAAAGCGACCGAGGAACCGCCATTATACTTTCTCAAGGACAAATAGTTGGCAAGGTGACAAAACAGGATAAGATTTTGGGCCTGCTGATAAGCTTTGCAATGTCGCCGTCTGGGGTGTTGGTAATGGCAATAATGCCTTGCGGCTTAGTCGTCGTCTTTGAATTCATTAAATACATCTCCGCTAAAACAGCAGCCGCTAAAAGTGTTCGTCCAGTGAAAAAACAGGATGAAATACCAACCTTTATTCCTCGGCAAAAAAACGCCGCTGTTATTGACGCTTATACAAGCAACCTTCCTTCCCAAGACGACTATGATATGGAGGAAGAAATAAGAAGGAGAGGACCCGCGTTTAAAGCAAGCGAGCTTATGGGTATTGACGAGCCGTCTGCAAATCGCGCTCCTCCCCTTTATCAGTCGGGCAAACGAAAAGAATCTGAGGTTAAAGCCTCGGAAAAACCAATAAAAACCTATCCTGTATCTCAAAAAAGGCTTAATGAGGTTATTGCCGAAACTAAAAAAGAACAGATTCTCAAAAGAGGGATAGCGTTGTCTGATTCGGCTGCTAATATTAATGTGATATCGGATTCAGCCGCACTTAAAGAACCGGAAATTCCCACGGTGGTTGCCGCGCCGCCAGTGTTTTCAGAAAACAAAGCGGCAAAAAACGTCGGCCGGCCGGCAGACACGCCGCCTTCCGCTTCTGAGGCCACGCCTTTGCAGCTAAGAAGCGCACGTTCGGCAAATGCCGCCATCCCATCCGTTGAAAACAGTCCGCGCATCGTTCCGTCTAAAACGGCGGAGATTGACAATGTTAAAGTGTTCCCAGCCGCTAAAACCGACAATGTCAAAGTATTTTCATACTCAAACAACGAAAGGGGCAGATTGTTCCCTTCAAAAAAGCAGCCGCCCGCTTCAAACGCGACTAGCTCCATTCCTCGACTGGACCAGATTTTAAGCGGAGAGCAGGAAAATGACAGCGCCCGTTATAACATAGAGGATATTTTAAGCTCACTTGAAAAGAGGTCTTAAAGCTTGTGTTCGGCGCTATTTCTGTGATATTGAATTAAGGCAACACCGCACAACTTACGCTTAACGGCTTGGAGCAAAAAACACTTGCGTATTTTTTGCCAAACTCCGTTAATTTTGCCTTAAATATCAGAGGATATGTTTGTTTTAATATTGTCTTTCGTCGAAAAAATTTACTATAATTCTTGCTAAAACACTGGAAGTGGCTATGCTGCAGATGTTTTAAAAAGCTTATTTGGGCTCACGTCATATCAAATTGTGCGCTCGGGAGGTAAAAATGTCGATTCGCATAACTTTAAAAAGAAAGCTTAAGTCGTCGGTTGCCGCATTTATGGCCTTGATGGCGCTTTTTGCCGCAATGCCGGTTTCACAATATACATTATATGCCGAGCGGGACTATGAGGCCGAAATAGAAAAGCTGAACCAGGAAATCGAAGATGCTAAAGAGCGCCAAAAAAAGCGAAACGAACTTATAAGCAAATACATGGACGATGTGAGCAAGCAGGAGGATCTGCAGCGCCTAGTTCAGGAGCAGGTCAATGAGATAGAGGCTAAAGTTGAAAAACAAAACAGCCTTATTGACGCCAAGCAAAACGACATAGAAAGAAAAATTGCCGGACTTGACCATCTTCAAGCACAAATAGCAGACCGCAAGGAAGCAATTAAGGACAAGCGAGCCGTTATCAAACAAAAAGAGCAAAAAAACAGCGAGAATATAAAGCAGTTCGGAGAGATAGTCAAGTCCATGTACATGAACGAAACCGTTGATCCGTTATCGCAGCTTATGGGTTCATCAGACTTTTTCGACTTGTTGGTGCGCACTGAGATGCTTGAGAATGTTGGCGAGAAAAATCTTGAGTTTATGAATGGGCTATTGGCCGAAATAGATAACCAAAAAAATCTTATATCACAGCTTGAAGGCGACATTTTAAAGCTTGAAGGAGACATAGCTCAGGCCGAAGCCGAAAAGTTAAGGCTTGAGGAGGATAAAATAAAGCTTAACCGGGAATATGGGCTGCTCGAGCAAGAAATGAATGCGGAATACAACGAGTTATACGGGGTTATCTCACAAAAAGAGCTGCTTAAAAACAGCATAAGTATAAAAAAACGCGAAAACGCCGAAGACGCCGAATTGCAAGAAGAAGCCAACCGCATGGTCGCCGAATTGATAAGGCAGCAAGCCCGTGCTAACCAAGGCTTGCCGATATTCTCGTCCGATGATTTTCTTTGGCCGCTCAACTCTAATTTTCAGATGATAACGACCTATTTCGGTTATGATGCCTGGCGCGGAGGCAATCACTATGGCATTGACGTGGGCAACGGCGGCATCGGCGGGGCGAACATATATGCAGTGCAATCAGGCACTGTGCTGCTTGCTTATAACAACGGCGGATGGAACGGCGGATACGGCAATTATGTTGTCATAGACCACGGAGACGGGATCACAACACTTTACGCCCATGCCAAAACGGGAAGCGTTAAAGTCGGCAAAGGACAAACCGTTGACCGAGGCCAGGTAATAGCCAGTGTCGGCTCTACCGGTTTCTCGACCGGCAATCATCTGCATTTTGAGGTGCGTATCGATGGTGTGGCAGTAAATCCTTTTAACTATAAGTATCAGAATAAGGATTAAGACGTGTTCGGTAACAGGCAGCATGACCATTGGCGGAGGACGTTCCGTTATACGGCGCTAGTTTTTGCCTAAGGCATACCGCACAGCTCTGGCGTGCAAAGTACGTAGCCGGATTTTTTGTCAAAATTGAATTGTTTGACGGGAAAAAATCCTAAACAATGTTTCGCCTACTGTTTGGAGCATGCGCAACAGATAGAAACTCTGCTTATAGGTGCGCGAAAAACCTAAAAAGGTCTTTTACTGCTCGGCAAACGCCAATCAAATACCCCCAAGATCAAATATGGCTTAAATTCATTCTCATAAAAATGCAATTAGCTATAATATATTATTCATATATTCTTCTAAACACAATCCCGACGCTTTAATACGCTTTGCTTGGTATATCCCGATAAAACGGAAATGCCAAGGCTCAAACGAGATACCGGTGATTTTATTTTTGCCTTTGGGGTAACGCAGAATAAAACCATATTTATGGGCATTTGCGGCAAGCCATTTAGCCTCTTTGGTATTGGCAAAATCAACCGTTAAGTCGTCGTGATTATCATACCAGTCTGTGGTGACGATATCTATCGCTAGCCCTGCGTTATGCTCAGAAGCGCCGGGAAGCTGTATTTCCGCAAAAGTTTTTTCTTCGGCCTGTTTTCTGGTATATCCCTTGCCAACATAAAAATCAATTTGAGCATTGATGGTTTTTTGCTGCTTTTCTAACGAGCGATAGGCAGAAACCACACTAAACCGGCAGCCGGCCGAGGTTCCCGCCGCAAGCATCGACCGAGCGTAACCGGCGCAGCGATCGTCCATTTCAAAATTACCCCAAACTTTTTTTGGTTTAACAGAATATTTTTTTGACAGAGGATTATCCGCATTTATAAGCAGATAAGCCCATTGATTGTCTGATTTATGGCTTTGAATCTTTTCTATATTGCTACCTCCGCTCATATATTGCGGCTCGGAAAGTCTTGCCCTAACCGAATAATAAACAGTTTCACTAGAGTCCGCCGTATTGTCGATAAAATTTAATTCACGCGTTGTGCCGGT
Source organism: Eubacterium sp. (assembly GCA_031271685.1). Lineage (GTDB taxonomy): Bacteria > Bacillota > Clostridia > Oscillospirales > Ruminococcaceae > Ruminiclostridium_E. The sequence continues at coordinate 32,821 of JAISVH010000090.1, forward strand.
ATTTTTATATTTTCCTCCGGAGCTGCCGCTTTTATATATTTTATAATCATACGCACTTTCTACCTCTTCCCAAGCAATGATATTTCCGCTAGAAGATGGGATAACGGGTAAAAGCGCCGGCTTTTCAAGCGCGTTTAGCGCGCCGGACACTAGCAAACTTTTTCTTATCACCTTGGGGCCGTTTTTAATATAACACGCCGTTACCGAGTAATAATAAACTTTATTTTTCTTAATGTTTTCATCGGTAAAATCAAGGCCTTCGGTGCGTCCTATGCTAATCAATTTCCCTCCGGGCCTATCTGTGCGAAAGACAAAATAAAACTCGGCTTTCTTTATTTTGTCCCAGGAAACAACTATGGCATTATCATTGTTTTGCTCTGTTTTTATCTCCCAATATGGCTCTTTTTCATCTTCTTTAACGGCAGCCATATTTAAATTAAGCGTTACTATTGACATAACGCCCGCCATGATCTTTAGTATTATATGTATATGCTTTATCATAGTGTTATTTTTTCTTTTTCTTGAGTATCATCATAATCACCAAAACAATCAATGCCGCCGCCGCGGGAATGACCGCGACCTCAACGCCGGTGTCCGGATTATCGTTTATCTGAACCGTTGAATTTATATGCTGATGAATTGTCGATTCGTCAGCCAAACTGTCTTCGGACACAAGGTCGCCGGAATCCTCAGCGTCAAAAGCTTCGGGAGACTCATCCTCGTATTCAAGAGCGTTTACCCCGTTTTCGGGCGATTCGGCCGATGAGGACAGACCAAAAGCTATAATAGTCATAATCATAGCTATTGACAGCATTATCATTTTTTTCATATTTTTACCTCCGACTTTTATATTTAAGAAGTCTTTATTTATAGTGTTATTGTTTCAGGCATTTAGATAAAATACTATTGATTTTTATATTTATAAGTGATATACTTAATTATAATTATATAAGGAGAAAAAATATATGGAAAAGGAAAAATTAGACGTCCTTTTTGATTTATGGCTTGAAAAAGCAACGGCCGACCCTGATTTAAAAACAGAGCTTGAAAAAATCAAGGGCAATGATGATGAGATACTTGAACGTTTCTATCGCGATCTAGAATTTGGCACGGGCGGCATCCGCGGTGTTATCGGGGCCGGCACCAACCGAATGAACTATTATACAGTGAGCAAGGCAACGCAAGGCTTAGCGAATTATCTTAAGCGAATAAAACCCGAAGGGGCGAGCGTTGCTATTGCTTATGACAGCCGTATTAAATCTGACTATTTTTCAAAATCGGCTGCGGGCGTTTTAGCTGCCAACGGGATAAAGGTCTATATATACGACGAGCTTAAGCCTACGCCAATGGTCAGCTTCGCCGTGCGTGAATGCGGATGTGATGCAGGGATAAACGTTACCGCTAGCCATAATCCTTCAAAATTTAACGGATATAAGGTGTACGGCTCGGACGGATGCCAGCTTACGCTTGAAGCCGCCAATGAAGTGCTTGATGAAATTGAAAAGCTTGATATTTTTGCAGACATTAAATTTGAAGATTTTTACACCGCCCTTAATGAGGGAAAAATTGAATATATAAGCAAAGAGGTTGAGGAAAATTATTTTAAGGCGGTAAAGGCTCAGTCGATACATCCGGATATCTGCGCGAAATCAGGGTTTAAATTAGTTTACACTCCGCTTAACGGCGCTGGGAATAAGCCGGTTCGTAAAGTTCTCGCAGACATAGGGATAAAAGATATTATAGTTGTTCCCGAGCAGGAATTGCCGGACGGCAATTTTCCGACCTGTCCTTATCCCAACCCTGAATTTCGCGAGGCTCTAGAAGTTGGCTTAAAACTCTGCGAAAAAGAAAAACCCGATTTATTGCTTGCTACCGACCCCGACTGCGATCGAGTAGGTATCGCTGCCCGCGGTCCGGACGGAAGCTACGAGCTATTCACCGGCAACGAGGTTGGCGCGATGTTGCTTGAATACATAATAAAAGAGAGGCTAGTCTTAGGGACAATGCCGAAAAACCCTGTGGCGGTAAAGTCTATAGTTTCCACCACCCTTACCGACGCTATATGCAAAAAATATGGGGTTGAGCTTATCAATGTTCTTACCGGGTTTAAATTTATCGGAGAGCAAATCGGGATCCTTGAGCAAAAAGGAGAAAGTGATCGTTATATTTTTGGTTTTGAGGAAAGCTACGGCTATTTATCCGGGACTTATGTTCGTGATAAAGACGCGGTGGTCGCATCAATGCTTATTTGTGAGATGGCGGCGTTTTATTGTGAAGCGGGTATTACAATGACTGAGGCGCGCGATAAAATGTATAGCGAATATGGCGTTTACTTTAATAAAATCGATAACTTTGCATTCGACGGCGCTTTGGGTATGCAGAAAATGCAGGACATAATGAATGATTTGCGCTCAATATTTCCCAGAGAAATAAACGGGGCAAAGGCGCTTTCTTTTTCTGATTTTCTCACGAGCTATAAAACTGTTTTTTCAACCGGCAAAAAAGAGACGATAAGTCTGCCCAAGACCGATATGACCGTAATCGACTACGAAGGCAATGCAACGGTTATTGTTCGCCCGTCGGGCACCGAACCTAAAATAAAGATTTATTACACTACCGTTGGGAAAACCTTTGGTGAAGCAAAAGAGCTACAAGCCAAATACTCGGCGGTATTTTCGGATATAATGAAAAAGTAGAGGGCAGACAGAAATGAATGTAAAAAAAGCCATAATACTTGCCGCAGGATTCGGCACTCGCGTTCTTCCCGCCTCTAAGTCCGTGCCTAAGGAAATGGTCAATATTGTTGATAAGCCTGCGATACAATACATAGTTGAGGAAATGTCGGCGGCGGGGATCAAAAATATTCTTATTATTACGTCTCGCGGAAAAGACTCTATAGCGGATCACTTTGACCGTTCGCCCGGACTTGAAACGGTATTGATTGACAAAGGGAATCAAGCGCTTTATGAACGGATAAAATCTATTTCTTATCTTGCCGACATATCATATTCGCGTCAGCTTGAAATGAAGGGAACCGGAAACGCCGTATTGTCGGCCCGCCAATTTGTCGGAGATGATCCTTTTGTCGTTGCGTATGCCGACGATATTATTATAGGAGACGATCCTGCGACGGAACAGTGCGTGCGAGCCTTTGAGGAAACGGGAAAGGCCGCCGTAGCCATGAAGGAGGTTTCGCTCGAACTGGTTATGAAATATTCATCACTAAAGGTTAAAAATCTACGCGATAATATTTATAAAATCAGCGATATGAACGAAAAACCTAAAGAAAACGAGATCCTATCTCATTTTTCTATTTTAGGTCGCTGCGTTCTTCCTGCTAAAATTTTTGGCATATTAGAAAAAACCGCCCCCGGTGCGGGAGGAGAAGTTCAGCTCACTGACGCGATGAAGGTTTTGGCTAGAACCGAAGGAATGACTGGGGTTGATTTTACCGGAGTTCGTTATGATACCGGCAGTAAAATCGGTATATTAAAAGCTTCTGTCGAAGTGGGTTTGAACCATAAAGAAGTAGGAGAAGAATTTAAAGAATATTTAAAAGAGACCGTGAGCAGACTATAGTAGACTTTTTGCGAAATTACGATATGCCGTTCTGTCGGGGAAATTGCCTAGTTTGACGAAAAATCTTCGCGTTATTAGCCGCATTTACCATTACCGAACACGCCCTAATATCTATCTGAAAAGTTTGAAAGGAGAAAAGGTATTATACCCATAAAAAAAACCTTTGCAGTATTTACCGCAGCCATCTGCGCCTGCTGCATTATATCAGGATGTGACAAAACGCTACCGGGGACCGATAGATTTGACGAGTCAAACGGATCACGGTCATTACCTGATTTTTCAGATGTTGAAACGGGAAAATCGATTGTCGGTGACAGCGGAGGGCTTACCGATGATTTTGTTGATATATTCAAGAGCGGCAATTATCATATGAAAACGGTTATGACCGGGCCTGACGGAGCTGAAATCTCAAAAGAGCTGTATGTTAAAGATAAAGGAGCTAGCGCGGCTGTCAGCACAAGAACAGATTACGCGATGTTAAGGACTGTATATTCCAAGGGGAAAATATA
>JAISVH010000118.1 GCA_031271685.1 Eubacterium sp.
TGGCCCATTTCGGCATATTCGTCATCTATGGCAACCTCATGCGGGGCTGCTCCCGCCGTAAGCAGGTATATCCTGTTAGGCTTCCCAAGCCCCTGCTTCGTCTCTTCCAGTAAGCCATACGCCTTTAAATCCTTCATCGCCTTGGCTATAGGCTTATCGGACAACCCAAGCATGGCCTGCATATCTTCGCGTTTGAAATAAATGTAAACGTCGTCGTTCTCATCAACCCAGTCGTTCTTAACGCTCATTTCGTGGCGGTTACGCAAGATTGAGTACAGCAGCTTCGCGTCGCTGGATAAATTGATGAACTCCGGGTCAAATAAAAACCTCGGCAACTGGTAAAAAAAGTTGTTGACGATGTTCTGTCGGGTATACCGTATCCGTCCGCTCATCTGTTTCTATTGGTCTTGATAGACGCGGCGTAGTTATAAATATTTGCCATTTCCACATCCGAAAAGTCACGAATATAATTTATAAAGTTGACGATGTGAATCTTCGCTGGAATGAGCTTTTCGACAACTTGGGGACTATACTTTATTTCCTCGTCGATTTCATCAACCAAGTATTCGATGGTTACATTAAAATACTTGGCAAGTTTTAGCAGTGTTTTCATCTCAGGAAAGCCTGACCTACGTGCCCAGTTGTCCACCGACGTAACCGCGATACCTAAGTCGTCACATAGCTTTGCCGCCGTAATCTTGTGCGTTAAAAGCTGATAATGAACCTTTTCAATAAACTTCATCATGATGCCTCCTCTAAAAAGTCAGTAAAAGTCATACTTTGTAGATAGGCAACATCATAACCATAGTCCCCACTATGTTAAGGATATTGCCCATTATGAAACATATTGTCACTTGCTGCCCGAGAGAATGCTTATATCGGTTATAACCGTATTAAAAGTGTTTCCTCTTCCGGTAGTCGAGTGTTTTAACCTAAAAGCAAACGGAAATTTGTTCAAATACACATCTAAACAATTATCATCATGTATGATAGCTTTTTCCAAAAAACCTTCCAGCACTTTTTCGCTTTTTTGTTTAAACTCGATAATGTTCCTCACTTCGTTTATGTAATCGTTGATTATGTTAACCTGACTCTTTAATATCGCATTCTTTTCCGAGGCGTGTACAATCTGTTGCTGGATATCTTCTATCTCATCATCATATGCTTTATTCATCATAACCAAGTCTGGTTTTTGAATAATTCCTTGTACGCATAAATCAATTGCCTTCTTCTTCTTATTGCAAATTTCTTCCATTTTTAAAACCATTTTCGATGTGTCAATGAATTCGCTGTTTGAAACCACCTTATTTATTTCTCCGGTAAGTTCGTTTAAAATCTCATCCTTATTGATGAATACATTGCTTAAAACGTATTCTACGCATGTTGTGAGCACCTTCTCATTGATAGAGCTGGAATTGCAACCTACCTCTTCACCAAACGCATTGACCTTTTTAGCGCCATGTTCAGCAGCTCCATGACATCGCCATGCGTGTTGTGGCCCACCTTTTTTTGTTGGATATGTTTTTATTACATATTTTTTTCCGCATTTACCGCAAATGAGTTTCCCACTGCACCAGTAGCGGTTACTGTACTTGGATTTTGTTTCTTGGCTTGGTGAACGCTTTTTTATTTCTTCCTGTGCTCTTTCCCACAAGTTTCTTTCAATGATTGGTTCGTGATGATCACGTATGCAAATCATATCTTCTGGTTTGGAATTTAACCTTTTTCCTTGATTGAGATAGTCTGGAGTATATTCTTTTCTTTGAATTAAATCTCCGCAATGTTTTTCGTTTCGTAAAATTCGCAGAATAATTACTTCACTCCAAGCCTTAGCCCGTTTTGGCTTTATCTTGGCTTTATTCAATTCTTTTGCGATTATGTATGTGCCCTTACCTTCATTAACGTATTTATTGAAAATTAACCTAACTATTTCGGCTTCATCTTCATTTATTGATAGTTTCCCATCTTGTACTGTATAACCGTACATACTATTTTTAGTGCCAAAAACGACACCTTTTTCCATTTGCCTGCGTTGACCCCACTTAACACGATCAGATGTTTTCCTGCTTTCTTCTTGGGCAATCATCGCCATTAATGTTAAGCGCGTCTCTCCGTCTGAATCCAGGGTATAAATATTATCATTTAGAAATAAAACTCCTACACCGTACCCTCTTAGTTCTCTAGTAAATTCTAGCGTATCTACTGTATTCCGGGCGAATCTACTGGTCTCCTTTGTAAGAATTAAGCCGATTTTTCCTTCTCGTGCATCTGTTATCATACGATGAAAGCCTTTACGCTTGTTCGTAGAAGTACCAGTTATGCCTTCGTCAAAATAGACATCAACTAGATTCCACTTTGGATTCTTGGAAATGTATTCCGTAAAAAACTGACGTTGGTTGCTTAATGAATTTTTTTGATCTTCTTTATCCGTCGAAACCCGACAATATGCTGCAACATTAAATGGGGTTTCAGTAATCTTTAAATCCAACATAACTACCTCCAAAAAATAACCGCGACGATTATATCATTCATCACGGTTGTTGGGCAAGCCCTATTTATTTTTGTAACTTTAGTAACTCGTTAAGTTGCCTGTCAGTAAGCATCCCTTTTTTATGC
>JAISVH010000151.1 GCA_031271685.1 Eubacterium sp.
ATAACAATTGATGACGTTAAAAATGAACTTAGACTTGCGGATGTTGTGCACGGAATAGATTTAAACGCCGCGGTTGAAATAATAGAAGGCAAACAGTATAACCGAAAGGTTTGCATCGCCCGCGGCTCAAGGCCGACCGACGGGCTCGATGGGCGCATCCAATTCTATTTTAAACCATCGTCTGAGCTTGCCCCAAAAGATAAAAAATACGGCGAAGTGGATATGAAAGATTTGGGGATGGTAACCAATATTTTAGCTAACACGCCAATAGCAAAAATCGAACCGCCCACAAACGGATCCGACGGATATGATGTTTTTGGAAAAACGCTTCCCGCAAGAACAGGTAAAGAAATAAAATATTCGATTGGCGCCGGCACCATGCTAGTGTCCGAAGGAACTGTTGTTATTGCTGAGTTTGATGGAAATCTTAGGTGGATGAAAGATCACTTCGTCGTTGAAGACACCTTGGTAATCGGAGGCGACGTTGGGGTGGCAACCGGCAATATTGAATTTATTGGAAATATTGTAATTAAGGGTGAAGTAAAAGAAAATTTTACTGTCACATCAAAAAAGAATATAACCGTTGGAAGCTTTGTTTCAGGAGCTACGCTTGTTGCCGACGGAGATATAAACATTGGCCTGGGGGGGGTAAATTCTGACATAACGGCAAAAGGAAATATAAAACTCAATTTTTGTGAAAACTCTAAAATTTCCTGTCAGGGGGATTTTACGGTTCAGTCTTGCATATTAAGCGAAGTGTTTTGCGCGGGAGTTATGAACGTGTCTGCCGGGAAAGGTGCCGTAGTCGGAGGCAAATATACGGCTCTTCAGGGGTTCAACGCCAACATTTTAGGATCTGAAACCTATGTTAAAACCTCGGTAACTCTGGGTAACGGGGCGGTAATTGCCGAGGAAAAACTAAGCCTTGAGGAACGGGTGGATGAGCTAGAATCAAATCTTAAAAAGCTTTTGCAGATTGCCACTATTTTACAAGAGCATAAACAAAAATTTGGCCCGTTGCCGGCGGAGCGCGAGAGCATGCTTGCCTCCGCGATACGTTCGCGATTTACTTTTCAGCGTGAGATAAATCAAATAAAGCTGAGGATCAAAGAAATAGATCACGAGCTTAAACAGACCGCTGATTTAAGCGTTGTCGTCAGAAAACAGCTGTTTCCAGGAGTGACGGTAAGGATCGGCACTGAAATTCTTCAGGTGCGCGAATCTTACATAAGAACGGCGGTGAGACTCGCCAAATCGGGGAGCATTGAATGTGTTCCGATAAATTAGCCTTGACCGGGATAACTACTCCTATTGCTGATTTTCTGCGCTGTTATAAGGAAAAAGAATTTTTGCGCTGTCATATGCCGGGCGGAAAAAACAACCCATCGGATATTACCGAGATTTTCGGGGCGGACAGCCTTTATGAGAGCAATGGGATTATAGCGGAAAGCGAACAAAACGCCGCCGCCCTTTTTGGAGGCGGCGCTGTTTGTTATTCCTGCTCGGGCTCAACACTTTGCGTGCAGGCAATGCTGTCATTTATAAGGAGACAAAACGGTTGCCTTGCACAACAAAAAATAATTGCCGGACGGTATTCGCACCGAAGCCTTATAAGCTCGGCCATAACGATGGGGCTTGAGATCGAGTGGATATATCCCGCAAAATATCTTTCGGCGTCGATATCTTCTAAGACGTTGGAAGCGACTTTACGTGATAAAGCCGCTTGTGCGGTATTTTTAACCGGCATTGACTATTATGGCGGAGAGTGTGATATAAAAGCCGCGTCTGAAATATGCGAAAATAATAATATCCCCCTGCTGGTCGATAATGCGCACGGGGCATATAAAGTATTTACCGGAAATCATCCTATAAATCTGGGAGCGCGGTTCTCCGCCGACAGCGCGCACAAAACCCTGCCGGTTTTGACGGGGGGGGGGTATCTTAATATCAAAAGCTTATCCGAACTGCCTGAAATCAAAAAAGAAATGGCCCTTTTTGGCACAGCCAGCCCGTCATATCTGATTTTAGAATCGCTGGATGTATGCAATATCCATATTAAAAATGAAAAACACAAGGCCATTAAAGTTTTTAACCAGGTGTGCGAAACTAAATCAGCCCTGGCCGAGCTAGGGTTTGCGGTTTGTGAGAGCGATGCTTTAAGAATAGTTATAAATGCTCGTGAATGCGGTTATACCGGGTTTGAAATGGCGGAAAAGCTAAGAGAAAAAAAGACGGAGTGCGAAATGTGCGACGATTCTTTTGTGATATTGCTTTTTTCTACAACTACCAATGATTATGAACTAAAAAGATTAACCGAAATTTTAAAAAATATACCTATAAAAGCAAGGCTCTCTGAAAAAGAGCATACCATCCTAAAGCCCGAAGCTGTTTTACCTCCGCGCAAGGCTTATTATAAAAAGCGAAAAAAAGTTGCTATCAAAAGCGCGGCAGGACGGATTTGCGCTGAAATTTTAGCGCCCTGCCCTCCGGGAGTTCCTCTTGTTATGCCGGGAGAAAGGATAGATAAAGATTGTATCGAAGAGCTTATAAGATACGGCTTTAAAGATGAAATAGATGTTATTTTCTGATGCGTTTAACATACCACGGCCTGATAACATCCAACCAGCCTTTTTCGCCCCAATAATCCGTGTCGATCTTGTTTTTGTTTTTTAACTTTTGATAAAGCCGTCCTTTTAAGAAAAGCAAACGCGAATAAAGCCCCGGTTTTTTATCAACACCCATCAATATTTTTGCCGTCAGCTTTTCCAGGCTTTTCCCCATTCTTATTTTCTCATATGGGAGAACTTCATCGAACTGACGGCACTGAGTTTTAAAGTTGAGCGTATGTATTTTTGCCATACCCCAATTTTCAAGGTTGTGCCGGATACAATTTTGCGCGTGCTTTTGTCCGCCGATTGAACAGGAAGTAAGAATCACCCCTTGTCTGTTCCACATTTCTCCTTTTGGTCGGTGATAAATCCATTGAAAATAAAGATGGTCAAACAGGTTTTTAAGAGACGCGGGAACATTCCGCCCGCAGACGGGCGACGCAATGATAAAAACCTGCGAGTCATCAATAGCCGCAAGTATAGTGTTAACATGTTTTGAGTGCGGGCAGGAGCTTTCTCCGCTAGTAATGCATCTGTAACAGCCTGTGCAAAAATCCGGCAGATTTTTTGGCAGAAACACTTCGTATATCAGCCCTTCTTCGCCGGCAATCATTTCCGCCAGCACGCGCGAAAAGTTATAGCTTGTTTGTTCACGCATGGTTGCGTTGATAATCAATACCTTCATGTTAGACAGTATATCATATATTTGCGTCTTACGCAAGAGAGGACGAACAAAAACTTTTTCATAATGCATATAGCACATCAACATAAAAACAGTAGGCAAAATTTTTTCGCCTACTGTTTTTATGTTGATGTTAGTTCGACTCCGCACAGCTCTGGCGTGCAAATCACGCCGTTGGATTTTTCGTAAAACTAGGCAATTTTACCGCGAATATCCGTTGATATTTAAGGCAAAATTAACGAAGTTTGGCGAGAAACACACAGGTGATTTGTGAGCCATTAAGAGTGAGTCGTGCGGTGTTTCCTGCTATATCTTACTTATTTGCCCGCCGTCTCAATCCGGTTGAGAGCGCGCTTCAGCTTGAATTCGGCGATGTTCATCTCGCGCTCGCCGAGCTTTTGGTTTTTGATTCGCTCTTCGGATTCAGCCTTTGCCCGCTCAGCGCGTGTGACATCGATTTCATCGCTCCACTCGCAGCTTTGCGTTAGGATAACCGTTTTGTCGAGACTGACCTTTACAGCTCCGGCCGATATGGCGGCCGTTCGGTATTTTCCATCAATATTAACGCGCATTTGACCTATGACAAGCGCGGCGGCATAAGGCTCGTGGTTTGCCAAAATACCCTTGTCGCCGACAGTGGTGCGCAAAATCACTCCCTCTGACATGCCGTCAAAAAAAACCTTGTCGGGGGTAATGATTTGAAGCCTGAAAGGGGTCATATTCATTCACCCCCGTTATCCTTTTTTTGCTTTGGCGACCGCTTCGTCTATTGTTCCGACAAAGAGGAACGCCGATTCGGGAAGGTCGTCATGCTTGCCGTCGAGTATTTCTTTAAATCCGCGTATGGTTTCTTTAAGCGGTACAAATTTGCCCTCGTAGCCCGTGAACGCTTCAGCCACGGTAAACGGTTGAGAGAGGAAACGTTGAATTTTACGCGCCCTTGCCACTACTATCTTATCATTGTCGTCAAGCTCGTCCATACCTAGTATTGCGATAATGTCCTGCAATTCATTATAACGCTGTAAAATGCCCTGCACCGCACGGGCGACTTCATAATGCTCGTGCCCCACCGTTTCGGGAGTGAGTATGCGCGAAGTGCTGGCCAGAGGGTCTACCGCCGGATATATGCCCATTGACGCAATATCGCGCGAAAGCACGGTAGTGGCGTCAAGATGGGCGAAGGTAGTCGCGGGTGCCGGGTCAGTAAGGTCGTCCGCCGGAACATAGACCGCCTGAACTGAAGTTATGCTGCCTTTGTTGGTAGAGGTGATCCTCTCTTGGAGCACTCCCATTTCCGTGGCAAGAGCGGGTTGATAGCCAACCGCGCTTGGCATGCGCCCAAGCAATGCCGAAACCTCTGATCCTGCCTGTGTAAACCTAAAAATATTGTCAATAAAAAGCAATACGTCTTGGTTTTCTTTGTCCCTAAAGTATTCGGCCATGGTCAGCCCCGAAAGGCCCACCCTCATTCTGGCACCCGGAGGTTCGTTCATTTGTCCATAGACAAGTGTTGTTTTATCGATAACCCCGGATTCGTTCATCTCGTTATATAAGTCATTTCCTTCGCGGGTGCGCTCACCAACGCCCGCAAAAACAGAAAGACCGCCGTGCTGTTTGGCAACATTATTGATAAGTTCCATAATAATAACAGTTTTCCCCACGCCGGCCCCGCCAAACAGGCCAATTTTTCCTCCTTTTAAGTATGGAGCGATAAGATCCACAACTTTAATTCCGGTTTCTAGCACCTCGTTTGTAACGGTCAACTCCTCGTATGTGGGAGGGTCGCGGTGTATTGGCCAATATTCTTTTGCCGCCGGTGCGGGCTTGTTGTCTACCGGCTCGCCGAGAAGGTTAAAAATTCTGCCGAGCGTTTCTCTGCCGACCGGCACTTTTATAGAGGTTCCGGTATCAACGGCGGACATTCCGCGCACTAATCCGTCGGTGCTGCCCATAGCGATACACCTGGCGACATCGTCGCCGATATGCTGTGCGACTTCCACCACCAAGCGTTGGCCATTATTGTCTATTTCTACAGCGCTAAGAAGATTCGGCAGCCGTGCAGGCTCAAACTTTATGTCTAGCACCGCGCCTATTATTTGAACTATTGTTCCGGTATTAGCCATATTTCAGGCTCCTTTCGTTTAATTCACGTTATTAGGAAAGCTTTGACATATTTTGAATTTATTATGAAACACCGAAGAAAATCATATTGCGTTGGCTCCGGATACAATTTCATTTATTTCATTGGTTATTTTCTCTTGTCTTGCGCGGTTATAAAGCAGAGAAAGGCTTTCGATCATCTGTCCGGCGTTATCCGTCGCGCTTTCCATAGCTATTCGCCGCGCGCTTTGTTCGCAGGCGTAAGATTCACGGACAGCGCAGAAAACAATGCTTAGCAAAAATTTTGGCACTAATCTGTCAAAAACTGCTTCGGGCGTTGGATCATATGACGTTAGCCTTATTGATCCGTCTTCTTTTTTACGGAACTCGTCCACCGGCAAAAGTTTAAGCTGCGATGGATTTTGCTGCAATGAAGAAACAAAAGCGGTATAAAATATCTTTACCTCGTCCACTTCGCCGTTTCTGAACATATCCACTGCCGAGTTAGCTATATCGGAACAGTAGCCGACCTTTAAGTTTTCGGCGAAGCCGGGATATTTTAATATAACGTCATATCCGCGCTTTTCAAAATAATCCACCGTTTTTTTCCCGATCGCTATTATTTTCGGCTCATTTTTATCATCTTTATGTGCCGCGGCGACCATTTTAAAAACATTGGAGTTGTAGCCGCCCGCCATGCCTCTGTCCCCGGCTATCACTATAAACAAACGGTTTTTTATTTCTCTCGTTTTAGTGAAAATAGTGTCGCTGAAGTCGTCCTCGCTAGCAATTTCGGTCAACATCTCATACTGTGTTTCAAAATATGGACGAGCCGCTTCCGCCTGTGCTTTCGCTTTGCGCTGTTTCGACGATGCGACCAGTTCCATTGCTTTGGTGATCTGCATGGTAGAGCTGACGCTCTTGATTCGACGCTTTATGGTTTTCATATTGCCTGACGCCAAAATATCACCCCTTTAAATAATTATAGCAAATCGCGTAAACATGGAGTTCACCGCCATGTTTACGCTCGCCGCTGAAAGCGGTGTTTACAGCATTTTGATAAAACGTTTACGTTTTTCAAAATGCTGTAAATTATAACGAGCCGTCTATATAGGGAATCCTTCTGATTTTAAGGATAAAATCAACAAGCACCAACGCCAGCGCCACCGTTGAAAGTGATAGCGCAACAATGCTCATTATAAAGGAAGCTTTAGCCATAAAAAACCTCACTTAATTTTGCTTCACAAATTTTTCGGTAAATTCTATCAGCGCCTTCTTTAGCACGGCTTCGCTATCGTTTGAAAGCTCTTTTTCTTTTTTAAGCGTCTCTATCAAAGCTTGGCGGTTTTCGCTCATATATTCAAACAGCTCCCGTTCATATTGAGCAATTTTTTTAACATCTACCGATTTCAAGAAATCGTTTATAACGGCATAGATTATAAAAACCTGATCCTCTACTGACAGGGGGCTGCTTTGTCCCTGCTTTAGCACTTCTACTATACGTTCGCCTTTGGCAAGTCGATCTTTTGTGTCCTGGTCAAGATCTGAGCCGAATTGTGAAAAAGCCTGAAGCTCGCGGTACTGTGAATACTCAAGCTTTAGAGGGCCTGAAACCTTTCTCATCGCCTTTATCTGCGCGTTGCCTCCCACACGTGACACCGATATTCCCGGATTTACTGCCGGACGTATGCCGGAGTTGAAAAGCTCGGTCTCCAGAAAAATTTGGCCGTCGGTTATTGAGATAACGTTAGTCGGGATGTAAGCCGAAACGTCGCCGGCCTGGGTTTCTATAATCGGCAGTGCGGTAAGCGAACCCCCGCCATAATTTGAATTAAGCTTAGCGGCGCGTTCTAATAGCCTTGAGTGGAGATAAAAAACGTCTCCCGGATAAGCTTCGCGTCCCGGAGGTCTCTTTAAAAGCAGCGATAGTGTGCGATATGCCACCGCATGCTTTGACAGATCGTCATAAATAACTAAAACGTCTTTGCCTTTGTCCATAAAATATTCACCCATAGCGCAGCCTGAATACGGCGCTATGTATAAAAGCGGCGCCGGCTCTGAAGCGTTGGCCGCAACTACTATAGTATAGTCCATTGCTCCGGCGTTTTTGAGCGTTTCCACCGCCGTTGCCACGGTGGAGCTTTTTTGGCCTATCGCGACATATATGCAGAGTACGCCTGAGTTTTTTTGATTTATAACAGTATCTATCGCTATTGTTGTTTTTCCTGTTTGACGATCTCCAATGATAAGTTCGCGCTGCCCACGTCCGATAGGGATCATAGAGTCGATTGCCTTAATTCCGGTTTGAAGCGGAGTTTTCACGCTTTCGCGAGTGATAATGCCGGGTGCTATTTTTTCTATAGGTCTGGTTTCTTTTGCTAAAACCGGACCTTTTCCATCGATAGGCTGTCCAAGCGAGTTCACGACCCTGCCTAGCATTTCTTCGCCCACCGGTACGGAGATGATCTTTCCTGTGCGCTTAACGGTGGCCCCTTCTTTAATATCTGCATCGGAACCTAGCATAACCGCGCCCACAAATTCCTGTTCAAGGTTAAGCGCAATGCACTGCACGCCGTTTTCAAACTCTAAAAGCTCATTAAGCATACATTTTTCAAGTCCATGGATGCGCACAATGCCATCGCCCACCGTAACCACCGTCCCGGTGTCGGCAAGCCGGATCTTAGTATCAAAACTTTTTATCTGCTGCTTTATTATAGCGGTAATTTCATCTGGGCGTATATTCATACTTACTCCCCTTTTTAGTTATTATGCTATGCAATTATCCCTGCTATATCATTTTTTAAGGCTTCAAGCCGGGTTTTTACGCTCCCGTCTAGCCGGGTGCTGCCATAATCCAGGACAATGCCGCCGATAAGCGAAGGATCGGTTTTTTCTTTAAACAAAATCTTTTTTTGGGTCAATTTTTCCATTTTGTCTCTTATCTTATCACGCAGGTCAACGCTTAACGGGACGACCGTCGTAACGGTTAATTCAATAATTCCGAACACCTCGTTATACCGCGTGCGGAACTCGCGAACAATGCGGCCGAAGCTTCCTATTCTGTGTCTTTCCGAAAGGACTTTTAGAAAGTTTAGCAATATACCCGAGATTTTGCCTGAAAACGCCTCGTCAATTAGGCGGCCTTTTTCTTCTGCCGACACAACGGGCGTATCCATAACCAATAAAAACTCCGGGACTTCGGCAAAGATTTTTTCCACCGCTTCAAGTTCTGAAAGCATATCGGTAACAGCTGAAGATTTTTCTCCACTTTCTTCAGCCACAAGCGAAAACAGAGCCTCGGAATATGTTTTTTCGACAGATGCCGCCATAATCCTACCTTCTTTCCTCTTCGCCTATGTTAATAATAAAGCTTTCGATAAGCTTTTTATTGTCAGCTTCGTTTATTTCTTTTTCCGAAACCTTTCCGGCTGCCATGATAACAAGCTCTGATATCTGGTTTTTTATCTCGTTTAAAGCGCGTTTTTTCTCGGTTTCAATATCTTCTTCAGCTTTGACGCGGATTCTCGAGGCCTCGCTTTGCGCGGCGGACACAATTTCGTCCTCACGCACACGGGCTTTTGATACGGCGTTAGAGACTATTTGCCGCGCTTCATCTTTGCTCTCGGATAATTTTGTTAAATATTCTTTTTCTGTCGCCAACGCCTTTTCTTTGGCGGCGGTGGCTTCTTCTATCTCGCCGTTTATGAGGTTTTTGCGTTTTTCAAGTATTTCCATGACTTTTTTATGCAGAAAAAAACGGTACATCAGCATAATCAGCGCGGTATTTATAAGCGTAGCCACAATAGTGACCGGATCAATACTGACGATAGATGTATACCAAGGCTCTCCCGATGCCGCGATCATAACAGGTATATCCATTATATAATGAGCATGCCGCCGCTTAACCTTTATTTATATAAGCAAGCCGATGCCCGCGCCACCACCTTTCGTGTTTAAATTTGTTCTCCCGGCCTATATTTTACGCGCCCAAATATCCGAGCAGAGGATTTGCGTATAACAAGAGCAGAGCGATAACCAACGAATAAATACCGGTGGTCTCAGCGATAGCGTCGCCTATAATCATAGTTCTGGTTATAATTCCGGCTGCTTCGGGCTGACGGGCAATAGCTTCAACCGCTTTGCCTCCGCAATAACCTTCGCCGATACCGGGGCCGGTTCCCGCGATCATCGCTAAACCCGCGCCCATTGCCTGACCCATTAAAACTAATGCTTTTGGATCCACAAAGTTGATAGGTTCCATTACAAAATCCTCCTGAAATAAACTTTATTTTACCCCTACGGGCTGTTAACTAACTTTAAACATCTGCGGCGGAGCCGCTTCCAGTGTTTTAACAAGCGTCAGCGGGGGGCTCCCGCCGCCTAAGAGGAGTGGGCCATAAACGCGGTTATACAGCGGTTTGACTTTTTATCGTGCAAGTCAACCCGCTATAATTAAGAGCGGCCGCTATTCCTCTCCGGTTTCCGCCGACGAAACATAAATCATGGTGAGCATAGCGAATATATACGCCTGCACGACCGCCGAGAAGATATCAAAGTATAAAGATAGAACGGCGGGAACGCCAATGGCCCCTAGCCCGTATCCGATTTGCGAAAGAGAAAAATAAATCAGGCCGCCGATAACCGAACCCGCCATTATATTGGCAAAATGACGCACTGTCTGCGACAAAGGGTTTGCGAACTCACCAACGATATTAAAAGGCAGCATAAAAGGGATGGGATCGACGAAGCTTTTGAGCCAGCCTTTAACGCCGCCCGTTTTAAACTTGTTTCGGGTAATAAGTATAAAGGTCAAAACGCCCCAAGTGCCGATCACCGATAGGTTAGATGTCGGCGCCTTTAAACCCAACAGGCCCATAAGGCTGCCCAACAGCGACATGCAAAGAATCGCGGCTATGTAATAATTGTATTTTTTATACTTAACCCCCATTGCATCGCGAACCGTATTATTAAAGAAGTTCACTGCCGCTTCGGCGATCACCTGACGTTTTGATTCGGGTTTTATCTTTAAGTTCCGTCCCAATATAAAAAATAAAATTCCGATTATCAGCGTTACGAAAAGCTGAACAAACACTATTTCGGTGACATAAAAGACATTTCCGCCAATGTTGATTTCGAAGGACACCATTGCCCCGTTGACTTCAAAGTTTTTCGCGGTCTCGCCGGTCAATGACACTATGCTCATAGAAACGCCCGCCTTTCTTTATTAATCAGTTGTTTTTTTATTATCGGCCGCCGATTTTATCAGAGTATACTTAAAAGTGTAAAATATCTTCGGGATAAAAAGAGGTATGAGCGCCGCCGCATTAATTATCTCCAACTTGAAAAAAATTGAAAATATCACAAACATACCGATATACCGCGCGCCATAGCTCGCCCCGGCGTTAATGCCCGCCCTTTTTTTATCGCCGCCCCTTGAGGTTATCTTTTCTGAAGTAAGCGAAAGCAAATAAAAATTAGTTATGGAAACGAGGCAGCCGATAACTATTCCGCTGTAGAGCCGGTAGTCAAAACCGGTTATTATACTTATTATTAAGCACACAAACAGCATAATGCCCGCACACAGCAAATAAAACGGCAAAATAGCGTTGAGCTCCTCGCGGGCAATACTGTTTTTTTTAGGTTTTCCTCCCAAAAACTCACCCCGCTTTTTAATTTAAAATTAGAAATTAACCATTTCCCCTTCGGCGACACGCGGCGCAGATGTTTGAACAACAGTTATTCCGTCAAAATTGCCTTGTCCGGCAAAAAATCCATTTAAAAGCCCGAACATTCCTGCTTATGCCAACATGCTCTAATTGCCAATTGATTTAATAGTCATAATCTTTTCGGTCGGTTTTGTATTTGCGGTGTTTGTCCTTTTTATCTTTCCCGTAAATACTTATAAGTCTGCGCAGGTAGCTAACAAGTGAGCCGATCATAGTCAAAATGCCGAACATTATGAAAATAACCGCAAAAAAAACCGGCAAATCAAACCGCCTAACCGCCCAAGCTCCTCCAACAACAAAAATTAAAAGCGGCGTAAGTATCGCAAAAGAGAGCTGACCGGCAATAACATAGGTTTTTAATCCTTGTTTTAATATCTCTCCTGTAGTATTTGGGTTTCTATCGTCATCGGTTATTGATAAATTATCTTTGTCAGCAGCCATTTCCCGTTCTCTTTTATCATTGAAGTTTCAAACCCGGTATCAATTCCGTTTTTCCGCAATGTTAAGTTAATATCACATTCGGTTTCTGATATCGGATTTAAAGTATAAGGGGCCTGTTCCCAACTTATCGGGTAATTTTTGTCAGGCTCAAACTCATAGCTTTGTCCCAACACGCCGTTTCGGTCATAAAAAAGAGGTCCGTTGCCCGCAGGGTCGTTTTTAATTGTTTCGGCAACCGCCGGCACGAAAACCGAATCAACAAAGCTGTCAATATCGCTTAAAGAAGCATATTCATCGCTAACTACGGTAAGTATGCCGTCTTGCGGAATATTTCCGTAAGGCTCGGGGGCGGTTGGCAATCCGTTCACGTAAAACAATTTAACGATTTCATAATTGTTGTTTATCAGCTGCTTAGCAGCAGACGACATCTCTTTTTTTTGCTCATCGGAAGGGGTAAAAGAGGAACTCCCCCCGGACATGCCAAACCCGGCGTTCATCTGCCAAATGGCAAAAACAGCCAATGCTGCCGCTATAAAGGCGACGGCGACCGTTGCGGTAAAAGCCGTTCTGTTTCTTGTCATATTATAATGCTCCGTTAATAAATTAATTCATGGATTATTATACACCAATACTGAAAATTTATCAAGCTGTTTTTAAAATATTTACTTTTTTTTTACAATTATTTTAATAAAAAGCGGGCAAAATAAAAAAAGACCTCACATGCCCGTTTAATAGTTGCCATCTGTTTCGGTGTCGTTGTAGGCGACTAGAAACAGGGCATTTGAACAAATAAGCTATCCAAGCGGCTTTGCCGCTTTGGTTACGATAGTTTATTTGCGGATTAATATTACTCCTGCGCCAAACGGCAGGCAAAATATTATGTGGGATTTTTGTCGTCATGCAATGCAATTTTGACGCGAGTATCCGTTTATATTTAAGGCGGCAAAAAAGGTATTAATAATTGTCGGGTGTTTGGTGCAGGAGTAATAATTGGCTATAGAGATCAGTATTGAACAAGGAGAGCGATAGTGCACAATAATATCAGCGAAAAAGTTGCCGAGATCACCGGGGAAAAATGGAAACGCATCCCTATTAAAAAATTCAACCGTAACATAAAAAGTTTTGAGCGTAAACTAAAACTTGACGCCTATAAAAGTCTTTCAACCGAGCGGGGCGAATGGCGGTTGGTGCAAAAAGAAATACGCACGCTTATAACAAGGGACAGCGTTATTTATATCAATGTGACTCAAAACGGGCTGCCGGTCATCGGAGAGCTTTTGTGCGAGATTTCGGCTGAGGAAATAAGTTTTGACAGAGTTTGCGAGCAGATCGCCACAGCAGCGCGAATTAAATATATAAGTTCTATGGACGTAGACACGTTGACGTGGCAGGTAAAATACAGCCTTATATATCGGTATATAAACAAAAAAGATAAAGCGTCAGAAATAACCGCTCGTTTGGCAAAATATTCGGACTTTAATAATACGGAGCTGACCGCCGCGCTGAACCCGCTCGAAAAGCTTTATGCCGAAGACAAAGTTTATAACGAAATGGACGGCGACAGCAAAAACCTTTACCGCAGGATGACCGCCGAGATAGCGATTGCCTCCGGCCGCGACGAGATTAAGGTCGCAAAAGAGTTTTTCATCCGCAGTAACAACCACATAGGCGAGGAAATTTTCTCGGACTATCGAAAAATGTTTCCGTTTATAAAAGCGGTCGGTTATGCAATAGCTCTGCTGATCAGCGCTTCTATACCGGCAATATCGATTGGTATTTGGTTTAACTGGTGGGATGGTATAATAACATTTTTACCGTTATTGTCAGCAGTAAAGCCGATCGTTGATCTGTCGGTAATAAAAACCGTGCGGATCGCGTCTCCCTCCCCGGCAATGCGACTTTCGGGAGAAATACCTGACGGGGCCAAAACGCTTTGTTGTATTTCCACGTTGCTTTTCAGAGAAAACGACGCAGCTGACGGACTTTTAAAATTAAAAGCGGTAAAGGCAAAAAATGACACCAAAAACCTGACCTATTGTCTGCTTTGCGATCTTCCTTCGGCAGACAGCCCCATTATGCCGAATGATAACGACTTGTTGGATGCGGCTAAAAACGTCTTTTCAAACGAAAATAACTTTGTTATTCTTGTGCGCGAAAGAGTTTATTCTGAAACCCAAAGAGTTTGGCAAGGAGACGAACGGAAACGCGGGGCGATTTTGGCGTTAGCGAGACTGCTTAGAAGCAACGCTCATAATAATGATAAAAAAAGAGATGTTTTTAGGGCGGTTTATGGAGATTTAAGCGCATTGGATGAGATAAAGTTTATTTTAGCCCTTGACTACGACTCGCTTCCCCTAATGGACAGCATTTCAGAGTTGGTGGGAATAGCTTTGCATCCATTATCCGAAGGAAAAGGGATAATAGCACCCCGCATGACCACTGCGCTGTCGTCTTATCTTAAAACAGGTTTCTCGCGCGCGATGACCGGCAACGGCGGTACAGCGGGCGCTTCAACATATGACAGCCTGGCCGGAGAAATGTATCAGGATTGCTTTGGAGAAGGGACGTTTACCGGCAAAGGCCTTATCAATGTTGATATTTTACTTGAGAGATGTGACAAACCAGAGGACCAAAAGAAAAATTTTCCGCGAGAAAGGATACTGTCGCACGATATTCTTGAGGGAGGCCATATGGGGGTTATTTATGCCGGAAACGTTGAGTTTTCGGACTCCTTTCCCGAAAGTTCATCGGCCTATTTTAAACGCCAACACCGTTGGCTTCGAGGAGATCTGCAGAATTTTCCACAGATTTTTAATAAAAACCTGTCTTCGCTTACGAGACTTAAATTGATCGATAACATAAGACGAGCGATAAGCCCGGTGTTATCTTTAATTCTATTGGTCTTAGGAATCATTGCAGAAAAAAAAATATTGTTTTGGCTGGCCGTTATTTCGGTATTGGCGCCATATCTAATGTGCTTTTTCCCGAGTTTGGTCAGGGGCAGGCGATTTTCGAATTACCGCAGATTTTACGCGCCCGTGTTATCACAAACAGCGCAACTTATCCGTCAGTGTATTTTAGAGCTTATGCTTTTGCCCAAAAACGCGTTGATCTCCATTGACTCGCTAATACGAACCCTTTGGCGCACGCTGATAAGCAAACGAAGGATGTTGGAATGGACAGCGTCAAATATGTTTTACAACAAAAAAGGACACTTGAATATGGCGGGGGCGGAAATTCTGTCTTTCTGCATCTTATATCTATCCGCCGCAAAGCTAGATATTTCAGGATTGATCGTTTCGGCGTTTTTTATTTGCGCTTTGCCTATTCTCGAATTTATTGACCGTGCCGATGGCGAGAACCCGCCAGTAATAACCGAGCGGATGAAAACGGAGCTTATGGCTCAAGCGCGTCAAATGTGGAGTTTTTACTCAGATTTTGTTACCCCGGGCAGCAACTTTCTGCCGCCGGATAATGTCCAGTATTCTCCGGTGTATCGTATTTGCTCAAGGACTTCTCCAACAAACATCGGGATGTATTTGTTATCGGCGCTCTCGGCGTTTTATCTAGGTATCATCGAACGCGAGGAGCTGTCGCGCCGGATATGCGATACGATAAGCACTATAGAAAAGCTTTCAAAATGGCGTGGAAATCTTTTTAACTGGTTTGACACCGATTCCCTGGAGCCGGTTTCAGGCTTTGTGTCGTCGGTGGACAGCGGAAATTTTTTATGCTGTTTAATGACTGTAAAAGAGGGGCTGAAAAGTGGAGATTTTGACAACGCCTTAATTTCACGCTTAGAGGAAACAATAAATGCCGCCGACTTAAAGTGCTTTTTCAACGAAGGCAAACAGTTGTTCAGCCTGGGGTATGACGTGAAATCCGAATCTTTATCCCTCCATCACTATGATCTTATCATGTCTGAGGCACGAATGATGTCATATTATGCCATAGGCTGCGGCATGGCAGGCAAGCGCCATTGGCGCAGCCTAGGGCGCACTATGGGCAGGCAAAATCGTTATGCCGCGCCTATAGCCTGGACCGGCACTATGTTTGAATATTTTATGCCTGAATTATTGCTTAAATCAAAAATGGGGAGCATGGAATATGAAGCTCTGCGGTTTGCGCTGTATTGCCAAAAAAAGCGAGCTTTAGAGGCAGGTGTTCCGTTTGGTATGTCGGAAAGCGCATATTATGCGTTTGACAATGATTTAAACTATCAATATAAAGCTCACGGCGTGGGTGCGGTAGGACTTAAAGAAGGGTTAAACAGGGAATGCGTCGTTTCTCCGTATTCAAGTTACCTTGCCATGCAGCTTGACCCGGTTGGAGCTTATAATAATTTAAAGAGGCTTGAATCATATGGAACACGACACCCGAAATATGGGTTTTATGAGGCGGCGGATTTTACCCCGCGGCGGGTAGGCACGGGCTGTGCGGTAATAAAAAGTCATATGTCGCATCACGTGGGAATGAGCATGGCTGCTGTGGTCAATACTCTTCAAGACGGAGTGCTGCGGGAAATGTTTTTTCGTGACCCGCGAATGAAAAGGGCTGAGGAGCTGCTTGAGGAAAAAATTATTGCCGGGGAAACGGTATTGGGCGAGCCTGAACGGCAAAGAGAGGATGAAAACCCTATGAATACTGAGGAAATCAAAGAATTTTCTATCTATGCTCCGCATGTAACGGCTTTGTCAAACGGTGTTTTAACGCTGTTTTGCGCAGATATAGGAACGCAGGAAACTCTGTATAAAGGGCTTAACAACGTAAGGCATACCGATGATTTAAAAAATCCTCGCGGTATGGTGTTTGCTTTTATTGAGCAGGAATATATAATGCCATTTTTTTATCATCCCGCTTTTAGCAACGAGGTTCGCGCCGCGGGTCAAAGCGTGAGTTTTCGGCAAAATACAGTTGAATACTCGCGCAGCTTCAGAAACTTAAAATGCAATATGCTAACCTTTCTTCATCCGAGCAAGCCGGTTGAGATCCGCAGATTTTCGGCGCAAAACACTTCCGGCATAAAGCGCCAGATGACCTTGACGGCATATCTTGAACCGACACTTGCACGCATAGCCGACACTTCGGCGCATCCCGCTTTCATGGATCTGTTTTTAAGCGTCAGCTTTGATGAAGAAAACCAATTGTTTATCGTCAGCCGCAGGGACAGGCATTCTGACAGGCAAATTTTTATGGCGGCGGGATGCACAAAGATGGAAGATATTTCTTATTCTTTTGATCGGGAAAGCGTTATTATAAGAAACCAAGGCGTTTTTTCAACATTTAAGCGCGCGCTGACAAGAGAAAACAACGCAACTGACCTTCCGGCTCCCTGCCTGTTTTTAAAAATTGACTTTCCGGTTGACGCGCACGGTAAAAAAGAAACCGAGATTTTCTTCACCTATGGTGAAAGCCGGCAGGAAGTGATCAATTTAGCTCACAATCACCGTTTTGAAGAAGTAGTTCCAAACGACGAGCTTGTAGCTCCGCCGGTTTATGATACTATATACGGCAGACTGATCAGAAAGATTCTGCCGCATATGCTATATGCGCCCGACGTTGATAAAGCGGCGATAATGAGCAACCAAAAGGATAAAAAAGCCCTTTGGAAGCACGGTATATCGGGTGATTTTCCAATAGTAGCTTTTTTGTTTAAAAACCGAGCCGGTTATATCGATGGGGCAATTCAAATGAAAAAAGCACTTATGATTTGTCAAGTGCAGTTTGACCTTGTGATAATCTGCGAAAGCAAAGATGAGGTAAGTCTCACCCGAAAGCTTGCGGCTGAAATTGACGCGCCGGTTCACATCATTATGAGTTGGGAAACGGATGAACAGACGCTTAACTTGATAAAGGCTGCTTCGGTTTACCAAATAAACAGTAACGATTTTTTATATTCAAAACCGGATAATATTGAGCTGAAATTCCCGACAGTGCACAAATGCTCAAAACCGTTCGGAACAAAACCGGAAAACAGATTTAATGAAAAAGGAGATGTGTTTTTTATAAACAAAACGCCGAAAATCCCGTGGTGCAACCTGCTTGCGGCCGAGCAGTTCGGCTGCTTAGTATCTGACTGCGCTTTAGGATTTTCGTGGGCGCTCAACAGCCGAGAAAATAAACTTACGCCATGGAATAACGATATAATGTCGGACAACCAGGGCGAAATGCTTTTGATTAAAACGGGAGGTGAGATATATGATATAATAAACGGCAGTTCATGCGAGTTTTCTCCCAACAAGGCAGATTATCACGCGGAAGTAAAGCAAATCAGCGCGCACACAAGGATAAGGGCGTTTGAAAAAGGGATGGGCAAAGAAATAACCGTTGTTTTAAGCAATAACAGCAAAGCGCTAAAAACATTGAGGCTTGCTTTTTACCTTGAACCGGTGTTGGGAACAGACCGAAAAAACGCACAGCTAATTCAGCCTTTGCAGGAAAAGAGAGCTTTAATTTTTAAAACTCCGGGGAACGGCGTTTTCAGCGGAGCGCTAACAGTATCCGCCGATAGAGATTGCTTGCTAACCACAAACCGACGAGAGTTTTGGAGCGGAGATTGGGAAAAGCAAGGATTTAAAATCGAGCCGGCGTATGATATTTGCGGCGCGGTTATAGTTAAGCTTGACCTTCCCCCAAAATATACGGATAAAGTAAGTTTTATCCTTGCTTTCACAAAAAACAAGCAAAATCCGCTTACTATGCAAAAAGCGCTTTTAAAACAAAAATTCGCCGGTTCTTTCATCGCGGGGGATATTAAAACTACGGACACGAACCTTGCAAAACTTTATAAATATTGGCTGCCATGGCAGATAATTGGCGGTCGTATGTGGGCGAGAACAGGTTATTATCAAAACAGCGGAGCTTTTGGCTTTCGCGACCAACTTCAGGACGCGCTGGCCGTAATAAAACTTAAACCCGAAATAGTTAAAAAGCAGATAATAAACGCGGCAGGCTCCCAGTTTCCCGAAGGGGACGTTCTTCACTGGTGGCACAGCATGATGAATACACGAAAGGGAGTTCGCACCAGATACAGCGACGACCTGTTGTGGTTGCCATATGTTTTGGCAGAATATATCGATAAAACGGGCGACGACATGATTTTAAAAACACAAATTTATTATTGCGACGGGGAAATGCTAGCTCACGGCGAAACGGAAAAATATCTTTCCGTGGTTGTTTCTAAAATAAAAGACAGCCTTTATGCGCACTCAAAAAACGCTATTGAAAAAGCTTATCAAAAAGGCAGGCATGACTTGCTATTGATGGGATGCGGAGACTGGTGCGACGGTTTTAATAACGTAGGCGCGAAGGGCAGGGGAGAAAGCGTATGGCTGTCAATGTTTTATATTATGGTTTGTGAAAAGTTTATGCCGATTTGCGATATAGTGCACGATGAAATATATAAGTCTAAGCTTGAAAGGCGAGTGCAAGAATTAAAAGAAGCTATCGACACAAACGCTTGGGACGGTGAATATTATCTGCGCGCATTTTATGACGACGGCTCTCCGATGGGCAGTCGGAACAGCGATTTATGTAAAATAGATCTTTTGCCCCAGGCGTTCGGCGTTTTTGCCGGTCTTAACGATGAAGGCCGTAAACTGAAAGCGATATCGTCGGCAATAGAAAACCTTGTCGATCATGACAACAGGTTGGTTAAATTGTTTGCCCCCCCTTTCGCCATAGAAAAAACCGGGCAAAAGCCCGGGTATGTAATGGACTATCCTGAAGGAGTTCGCGAAAACGGAGGACAATATACCCATGCCGCCGCTTGGCTTGCGCTTGCGTGCAAGGAGATAGGCATGCGCTCCGCGGCAACTAAGATCGCCGAAATGATTTCACCTATTAACAGAGGTAAAGAATATAAAACCGAACCTTATTATATGGCGGCGGATATCTATACCAACCATAAAGCTTATGGGCGCGGCGGTTGGAGCATATATACCGGTTCGGCCGGGTGGTATTTCAGGCTGCTTTCGGAATTGTACGAAGAGCAATAAAAGCTGAATCGCGTTATTTTTTTCAAACATCTGCGGCGGAGTCGCTTCCAGTGTTTTATCAAGCGTCAGCGGGGGACAGACATGAACCCAGTTATACTATGCCTATAATCTTTCTTATAAAGCCCGCTATTGGCTTGACAAACGCAGTTTTCATCCGGCGTTTTACTTTTTCAAGTTCGTTTGAAATTTCTATTTTTTGCGGACAGCTCTGCTCGCACTTTTTGCATTTGGAACAAAAAGACGCGTCGCTCTGTACGGCCGAAGCGATGCCGGTGTTTTGGTAATACTGACGGATAGCCGTCTCAAATCCCGAAGAGTAGCTGTCGTTGTAACAGCTGAAACAAGTGGGAATGTTAACGCCCTTTGGACAGGGCATGCAATAACCGCAGCCGGTGCAGGGGACTTTTATTACTTTATTTATTGCGGCGACCGCCGCCCTATAAGCGGCTAGCTCATCCATCGTCAAGTGTCCGGGCGTAGCGTTTTCAACGGCTGCCAAATTTTCCTTTAAATCCGACATTCCGGACATTCCGGACAGAGCCGTGGTTATTTCCGGCTGATTCAATAACCAACGCAGAGACCACTCGGCCATAGGACGGTCAGGATGCGCTTGCCTGAAGGCCCGCTTTGCCTCTTCAGGCAAGCGGTTGGCCAGTTGCCCGCCACGCAGCGGTTCCATAACGAACACAGGCAGTCCATTTTTGTTTGCCGCTTCTACTCCCGAGCGACCCGCCTGATTATTAACATCTAGATAGTTATATTGTATCATACAAAAATCCCAGCTGTAAGCGTTTAATATATTGGTGAAGTCCAACGCTCCACCATGAAAAGAAAAGCCTATATTTTTGATTTTACCCTCATCAATCTTTTCGGATATCCACCCTTCAATACCGAGCTTGGCCGCTCTTTCCCATGCTTCTAAATTATTTATCATATGTATTAAATAATAGTCGATATAATCGGTTTTCAACCGTTTCAGCTGGATATTTAGGTGTTTGTCAAAATCATCGTAAACCTTGCATAAATAATGCGGCAGCTTAGTGGCAATTTTAATTTCATTTCGCTTTCCGCAGGCTGTTAGGGCGGTTCCTAGCGCTTCTTCGGAGCCGGGATAAATATAGGCGGTGTCGAAATAATTAATTCCATGCTCTATCGCGTAGGCCACAAGTTCGTTTGTTTTTTCCTGATCGATCCTGTTCCCTTTGCGCGGAAACCGCATACAGCCGTATGCCAAGACTGATATAAGGTCTTTATTTTCGGGATTTTCGCGGTATTGCATAATGTACATCCTTTCAATAATTAATTTTTACAGTAAGTCAGCAAGTCGATATTTAAGGAAAAATTAAAGCAGTTTAGCGGAAAAAAGACACGTAATAATTGTCGAGTGTTTGGTGCAGGGTCAAGGCTATAACCGCGCTTATGCCACCCCTCGCCCGCCTATTAGGCGGCGGGGGATTTTCAATCCCCGCTAACACTTCTTAAAACACTGGAAGCGGCTGCGCCGCAGATGTTGGAAAATATGTCCGGTTTTATACCAAAATGTCCTTGAATGTCCGCCGCAAAAGTGCTATATTGATATTATGGAAAACCCGGCTTATTCTTATCGCTTTAATAGGCTAAACAGATTCATATTTTTCAAACAATGCCACGCATTCGACATGCTTTGTCCTGCTGAACAAATCGATCGGCTGCACTTTTATTAAGCCGTATCCTAATTCATCCAGGATTTTTGCATCTCTTGCCGCTGTTGCCGGATTGCAGGAAATCATCACAATTTTAGACGGAGCCAGTTTAGATAAATTTAATAAAACCTGCCGCTCACAGCCTTTTCGCGCCGGGTCAACTATCACGGCATCGGGTTTTACTCCGCGTAATATAAGCTCTGTCAGCCCCTCTCCCGCATCGCTGCAGATGAACTCGACGTTTTGAACGCTATTTTCCTTTGCGTTATATTTCGCGCTTTTAACTGATTCCGCGACATATTCGACGCCGTATATTTTTTTCGCTTTACCTGATAAATAAAGTCCTATCGTTCCAATGCCCGAATAAATGTCGAAAATCGTTTTATCTTTTGGTTCCACAAACTCCTCTGCAATTTTATAAAGTTTTTCCGCCACAGGCGTATTGACTTGATAAAAGGTTTTTGGAGTAACCCTCGCGCCGATTCCGCACATCCTGTCTCTAAGGTATTCGCGCCCGGAAAAAATAATGTCCTGATCATTAAAATTTAAGATAACGTTTGTTTTTTCTTTATTGATATTTAACGTTATGCCGACAATTTTCGGATAAGCTTCTAAAAGTTTTTTCGCAAGCTTTTTAAATTCAGGGATATTTCTGCGGGCAACGAACGTTAATAAAATTTCTTCGCTGTAATGCCCCCTCCTTATTTGGACGTGTCTCAACACACCGCTATGTTCGCTTTCGCTATAAATCGATATTTTCTCCCTATTGATAAAGTCCTGCACGGTAAGCATTATATCTGAAAAAACAGCGGGCTGCAGCAGGCATGTTTCGTGCGGTACTATATCATGGCTGTTTGGGCGATAAAAACCGTAACCGACCTGCCCGAATTTGT
The DNA here is from genome assembly GCA_031271685.1 of Eubacterium sp. GTDB lineage: Bacteria > Bacillota > Clostridia > Oscillospirales > Ruminococcaceae > Ruminiclostridium_E. Next base: position 22,131 of record JAISVH010000151.1, read on the forward strand.
CTTTTTGGAGCGGATACTGCGCTTTATTTCGGTAGTGACAGGGCTTGGTGTTTTTGACGATCGGAAAGATTTTGGGTTTTAGACACCCAATGCGGCGGAAAGCATTTTTTACTATTTCTTCTTTAGCCTTGCATTCGGCGTCATAACTGATATGCAAAAAATCACACCCGCCGCATTTTTCGAAAGCCGGACATTCAGACATGATTCTATCTGGGGAGGGTGTTATTATTTTCTCGGTTTTTCCATAGGCGTAATTATTTTTTACCTTAAGTACACGCGCTTCTATCATGTCTCCCGCCGCGGTGTAAGGAACAAAAACCGTTAACCCGTCTTCGGTTTTGCCGACTCCAAAGCCGTCGCTGCTTATGGAAACAATTTTAAGGGATATGATATCATTTTTTACCATTAAAGCTCACCCGTGCTCTTAGCTTTTAGATAAGCGTTGATAAATCCATTGATTTCTCCATCCATCACGGCATTTATATTTCCAACTTCAAAGTTTGTTCGGTGATCTTTAGCCATGGTATAAGGCATAAACACGTATGAGCGTATCTGCGCTCCCCACGCTATCTGCAGCTGCTCGCCTTTGATATCCGAGATTTTATCAAGATGTTCGCGCTCTTTGATTTCAATCAGCTTGGATTTTAACATGCGCATGGCATATTCGCGGTTTTGAAGCTGGCTCCTTTGAGTTTGACAGGCACAAACTATCCCCGTCGGCTTATGGACAAGCCGCACGGCGGAGCTAGTCTTGTTCACCTTTTGTCCGCCCGCTCCGCTGGCGCGATAAACTTCCATCTCAATGTCTTCCGGCCGAATATCAACCTCGGTATTCTCATCGATTTCTGGCATGACTTCAAGGCTAGCAAAACTTGTGTGCCTTCTCCCAGAGCTGTCAAAGGGAGATATCCTGACCAACCGATGAACGCCGTTTTCGGATTTTAATAAGCCATAGGCGTTCTGCCCTTCTATTAATATAGAAGCGCTTTTTATTCCCGCCTCTTCGCCGTCCAGATAATCCAGAAGTGTGATTTTCATGTTGTGCCGTTCCGCCCAACGGTTATACATGCGATAAAGCATCCCCACCCAGTCCATGGCTTCGGTTCCGCCCGCCCCCGCGTGAAAGGTCAAAATCGCATTTTTGCCGTCGTATTCGCCGGATAAAAGCGTGGTAAGCGTTTGGTTTTCAAGGTCGTCTTTTACTTTTTCTGCCATCTTCCGGACTTCCGGCAGCATTTCCGCATCGTCTTCCTCTCCGGCAAGCTCTATCATGGCCAACAGGTCGTTGTAGTCGTTTTTAAGTTTTTCATATGCGGTAATGATGTTTTTAACCGCTCCGGCCTTTTGCAATAAGAGCTGAGAAGACTTAATGTCTTCCCAAAACCCCGGCTCAGCGGATTTGGCGTCATACTCTATGACGTCTTTTTTTAATTTTTTTAAATTCAACGCCGCCGCCAGTTCTGAAAGTTTGGGATTCAGCGCATCTGCCTCAAGCTTTAACTCATCGTATTCTATCATTTTTTCTCCGTATAGTATAAATTACTTTAAAATTATTTATCGTTTATGGATTTTAATAAAAATTGCGCGGTCTTTTAATCAATTTTAAGCTTTCATTTTATAGAGCGTGTTCACATAAACAGGAACGTTTAGATTTTCTGCAGATTTTTCGTAAGACGAGACAATTTTGACACGAACGCCCGTTGATCTTTAAGGAAAAATTAACACGGAATGCCGGAAAATACGAAAAAATATGGGCGTTTTTGTTTGTATGGACACGCTCTAACTGTTAAACTGGCTGTCATGCCGTTTAAAAAAGTCTGTTTTCGGCGGTAAAAATTTAAGCCCATGCTCGGACGCATTTAATATTTTATCAAAGCCGTCAAAAATAGATTCCCAATCCCAAAGTTTTTCATCAAGACAAAGATATTCCCTCACCATTTCAGTGCCGGAAGGGGCCAGCGGGTGAAGCAAAACAACCGCCGTTTTTATAATATGAAAAACATCTATAAGCCATTTTCGCCTTAAAGCGAGATCGTCCGCTTTGTCGGCGGCGGCCTTTTCTCTCGACATATACTTGCTGCCATACCGGATAAGCGAATCCAATACATAGGTCACCTGATGGAACTCAAATTTATACATATGCAGCTCATAGTCTAAAATCGCTTTTTCACATTCGGAAAGAATTTCACTAGACACAGGACCCAAAGGCATTTTTCCGCCTAAATATGCCTGAACGTCATAAAAACAGGTTCTCAAAACCCGGTTAAAAACGTTGGAAAGCAAAAACCCCTCTTTAACAACGGGATCACTCTCGTTTTCAGGCGAACCGGGATTAAAGGCTTTAGGTTTAAAGCTAACGCTCCTCATTCCCAGTCCCAAGCTTAAAAAATGCATTCTTAGCTGCTCGGCGGTATAATGATTCAACAGCTCGTCCGCCATAGGCGGCTTTATTTCCCCGCTGCTGGATGCCTTTTTATCTAAAAACAAAACGTGATGGTTTGCTATAAGCGTTGGCAGGCCCATATTTCCGTCTTTTGGGCAGGCGGAAGGGTTATCCGAAAGCGACATAAACATCCCCATTTCAGCCACACCATAAAAATAGATGTTATCCTGCCCAATAAACTGATAAACTTTTGCGTCTTTGTCGCACCAATAATCCCGCCACCTATCCGTATCCTGCCCAATTTGCTCAAGATACGCCTTTGTAAATGAAACCGGCGCCCAAAGCGATTCGGGCCAAACCCAAACCGTAAGGCCTTCTTCTCCCTCTAATACCGGCGCGGGAACGCCCCATTCGATATTTCCGGTCAGCCGGAACGGCACCAATGTTTTTCCTGTGCGGAAGCGAACGGCGTTTTCGTTTAACAGTTTAACCGCTTGGTCACACTCTGAAAGCCGACCGAATATTATAGTAAACGAAGTTTTTTTCGGTTCTTCAACAAACTCGTGCGGCGGCAGCTGACCCTTTATTTCATAATACTTATCTTTATAGTCGTTCATGACGTAAATGCAGGGCGGCTCTAAAAATTCTGAAATTGTTTCTCTGACCACTTTTCTCGTATTATCGCATGATTTTAGGTTTTCGGCGTATTCTTTAAGCAGCTCGGCATATTCCGGAAGCTTGAAATACCAATTTATTACGTCGCGCATGACCGGAGCGTTGCCTGTCAACGTGCTTTTCGGGCTTATAAGGCTTGCGGGCAGATACTGGTGGCCTAAATCACACTCGTCGGCATAGCCCTTTTCTGAACGGCAGCCCTGCACAGGACATTTTCCGACTACCTGACGCCCATTGATAAAGCAACCTGCTTGCTCATCATAAAACTGAGCTGTAACTATTTTTTCAAGCCGCCCTTTTTCATAGAGTTTTTTGATAAATTCGGCAGTATATTCATGATGAATCTCCCCCGCGCGCCCTAGCGCGGCGGCGGAAGCCCCAAACAAATTAAGGCTTATGTCATATCTTGAAAGGGTTTTCTTTTGTGCTTCGTGATTTAAAGACACAAATTCTTGTATGGTTCCAGAAAATCCATCATTGCGAGCTTTACGGTAGCTTTCAACTATAGGCGAGCCATAGCAGTCGGTTCCTGATATAAAAATAACGTTTTCGGCCCCAATACGATCTCGTAAAAATCTAGCGTAAGCATCAGCAAAAACAAACACTCCGCCAACGTGTCCAAAGTGCAGGGACTTATTTCCATACGGCATACCGCCGGTTATTACGGCGCGCCTTGGAAAAGTAGGCCTTGCCAACTTTTTATTGTTATTCAAATTATTTCCTCCGATTATTTTAAAATACCTGCGACGGCGCACCGCGCTTTGCGCGGTGTTATGCAGTTTGACTTATAGCCAATAAAAAGTCAAACTACTATATAGCCTATCGTTTTTTATTTTTATGCGCTTCGCGAAGCTTTACCATTTTTGCAAAGTTTTTTACCTCTTCAAACATTTCGTCGGTTATCCCGTCCGAACCATTAAACAAAGCGAATTTTAAATCTTCGGCAGACGGCAAAACGGACCGCGGATCATCGTTTTCCCATTCCATAATAAAGTCCGGGGGGACTTTTAACGCCTTTGCGTATAAAACTATTCGGTCTCGGCGCATATTTCCTATATCTCCGCTTTCCCATCGGTAAATAGTGGGCGCGCTAACCCCAACGGTCTTTGAAATATCTTCAAGAGTAAGTCCTAACTCAAGTCTGCGAATTTTTAATTTTTCGTTTAATTCCATTAAACACACATCCTTCAGTATTATATTATATCACGATTTTTGCATTAATGCAAGTCTTTTTTGTTTTTTTTGCGTTTGCGTATTGACAGCGCCGGATATTTGTGATATTTTATATTTTGTTGTTTAAACGCAATTTTCGACAGCAATCGTTTGCTTAAAAGTAAGAAAGGAGAAGAAATTCACTATGTGTTTATCATGCGACAGAGACATTTGTCCCCAAAACTGCCCGGAAATAAACAGGAAAGAAATATATGTCTGCGCCGAATGTCTGGAGGGAATAGTTGAAGGCGAAATCTATGCGGAAATAGACTTTAGCTGCTATCATAAAGCGTGTCTTGAAGCTAAACCACTTGAAGATTTGCTTGAATTGTTCGGCTGTGAGCTACACAAGGCGGGACTATATATATAGAGCGTTTTCACAAAAACAAAAACGCCCATATTTTTGCATATTTTCTGGCATGACGCGTTAATTTTTCCTTGAAATATCAACGGATATTAGTTTTAAAACTAACGAAGTCTGGCGAGAAATACGCAAGTGATTTGCGCCAAGACGTTAAGCGTGAGTTGTGCGGTGTTGCCTTATTATTAACCCGCAAATAAACTATTGGAACCAAGCGGCAAAGCCGCTAGGATAGTTTATTGGCTCAAATGCCCTGTTTCTCGTTGCCTGCAGCGATAACCGAAACAGATGACAACTATTAAGCCGCCAAACTTTTTGAAAAAGTTTG
>JAISVH010000052.1 GCA_031271685.1 Eubacterium sp.
CGACTCGAAATTGGTATTCTACGATGTGGAGGTATTTCCCAACCTTTTCTTAGTAAACTGGAAAATTGAGGGGGAAGGGAAACCGGTTGTCCGGATGATAAACCCAACGCCGACCGAGATTGAGGAGCTCATGCGATTCAGATTGGTCGGTTTCAACTGCCGAAGGTATGACAATCACATTCTGTATGCCCGGCTCATGGGATATACGGAGGAGCAGCTTTATAATCTGTCGATGAAAATTATCGAAGGAAGCGCAAATTGCTTCTTTGGAGAAGCCTATAATGTGTCCTATACGGACGTTTACGACTTTTCCAGTAAAAAACAGTCACTTAAAAAGTTTGAAATCGAACTGGGAATTCATCATCAAGAACTCGGCCTTCCTTGGGATCGGCCTGTCCCGGAAGAATTGTGGACTAAGGTCGCAGAGTATTGTGATAACGACGTAATTGCCACCGAAGCGGTATTTAACGCTCGCAAGTCCGATTTCTTGGCAAGACAAATCTTGGCGGATGTGGCCGGCATGACGGTAAACGATACGACTAACTCGCTGACAACTAAAATTATATTTGGGAATAATAGAAAGCCGCAAGACAAGTTTAATTATCGCGATATGGGAGCGGTTCCCGAACACGACTGGATATATCGAGGGGAGCTTGATTGTGACCCCAATTTCACGGTGTTTGATGACGGCATACCAATATTTCCGGGATATAAATATGAACTTGGCAAATCAACGTACCGAGGTGAAGAAGTCGGGGAAGGCGGATATGTTTATTCGGAACCCGGCATGTATGGCAACGTTGCGCTTTTGGACATAGCGTCAATGCACCCGAGTAGTATAGTTGCGGAGGAGCTTTTCGGTCGGGAGTATACTCAACGGTTCAAAGAGCTTTTGGATGCCAGAATGGCTATAAAGCATAAAGATTTTAATAAAGCGAAAAAAATGCTGAACGGAGCTTTGGCAAAATATTTAAGTGATGAGAATGCGGCGTCTGATTTGGCTACGGCTCTGAAAATAGCGATAAATTCCGTATACGGGCTGACCGCCGCTAGTTTTGATAATCCATTCCGCGATTCTCGTAATAAGGATAATATTGTAGCCAAACGCGGCGCCCTGTTTATGATTAACCTCAAACACGAGGTTCAGAAACGGGGCTTTATTGTTGCCCATATTAAAACAGACTCCATCAAAATTCCGGACGCTACGCCGGAAATTATCCGGTTTATTATGGACTATGGAGAAATGTATGGGTATACATTCGAGCATGAGGCTACATACGACCGCATGTGTCTTGTTAATGACGCCGTTTATATAGCCAAATATAAGGATGGTAAACAGGCTGGAAAATGGTCAGCCACCGGCACTCAATTTGCGGTTCCGTATGTATTCAAGAAGTTGTTCAGCAGAGAAGAAACCACTTTCCAAGATATGTGTGAGGTAAAATCTGTGACAACCGCTTTATATCTGGATTTAAACGAAGGGATGCCTGACGGCGAGCATAATTATCGCTTTATCGGAAGAGTTGGGCGGTTCTGTCCGATTAAAGAGGGTTGCGGTGGAGGCGTTCTGCTTAGGGAAACGACAAATAAAAAAACCGGAGAAAAGGATTATGCCGCCGCAACGGGTTCCAAAGGTTATCGCTGGCTGGAATCAGAGATGATTTGTGAGCTTGGCAAAGAAAAGGATATTGACCGTTCTTATTATGATAAGATGGTTGATGAGGCTGTAAAAAACATATCAGAGTATGGGGATTTTGAATGGTTTGTTTCGGAGGATTCTATTTCTGGCGCGATTACAATGGACAGAGGGTTTCAAGAACCAGGTAGGTTTGACAAAAAAGAGAGCAATCCACCTTGGATAGTACCTTGTGGAGAGGGGACAAGCGCAAACTGCTTCGACTGTTTCATGTTTCACAACGATGAATTTCACATGGACTGCGAACTTGGATTTGATATTAAAGAATAAGCATATAAGGAGAATTGCCTCGTGCGTGATATTGAGGTTAAGGGAGTTATCACTATATGTGGTAGCATGAAAAAAAGAGTAAAGTGAAATCACCATAGCAAAGAATTTATCCAAACCAATATATTATGCCTATCCTCATTGGTCGGACCGGAATTTTTACAAATTAAAATCTTATAGGAGAAATATTATGCCAAATAAAAATACAGGAAACATCATTATTGAAAACGCCCGCCTTATCTTCCGCAATTTTTCAGGTCGGGAAGATAAGTATAATCGAGCGGAAAACCGAAACTTCTGCGTTATTATTGATGACGCCGAACAAGCGCAGAGATTAGCGGAGGATGGTTGGAACATGAGAATTCTACAGCCTCGCGATGAGGATGATCAGGCTAGACATTATATTCAAGTGGCTGTAAGCTTCGCGAATATTCCACCAAAAGTAGTTATGATCACCAAAAAAACTAAAACCGTTTTAGACGAGGAGTCCATAGACGCCTTAGATTACGCTGAGATTTGCAATGCGGATTTGACTATTCGCCCTTATAATTGGGAAGTAAACGGAAAGACAGGGATCAAAGCCTATTTAAAGACTTTATATGTAACGATCGAGGAGGATGAGTTTGCGTCCAAATATGCGGAAGAGGAGAATTTGTAGATGAAAACAAAAAAATATAAATTCAAGGCGGTGACAAACAATAGCCGGAATAAATTTATATGATTATCAGATTGAAGCTGTTAGCCAAATGAAAAACGGCTGTATTCTTTGCGGAGGAGTTGGCAGCGGTAAGAGCTTGACCGCGCTGTCCTACTACTATCTGCAAAACGGCGGAGACCCAAGCGCTCTTATCGGCGGAGATTATATTCCTATGGACGATATTAATATCCGGGATTTATATATAATTACCACTGCAAGAAAGAGAGATACATTAGAATGGGAGGGTGAGCTTTTACCCTTCCTTCTTTCTACTCATCCTGATGAGGGTTTATATTCAAACACAGTCGCAGTAGACTCTTGGAACAATATAAATAAATATTCAAAGGTATCCGGGGCTTTCTTTATATTTGACGAGCAGCGAGTGATTGGAAAAGGAGCATGGGTAAAAGCATTTTTAAACATTTCCAGAAAAAATAAATGGGTTGTGTTATCCGCAACCCCTGGAGACACATGGAAAGATTATATTCCCGTCTTTGTCGCAAACGGATTTTATAAAAATCGCTCCGAGTTCGCAAGAGAACATATTATCTATAGTCATGCCGCCAAGTTTCCAAAAATCGACCGCTATCTTAATACCGGCAAGCTATTGCGGCTGCGACGGGATATCCTCGTTAATATGGACTTCAAGCGAAAAACGATATCCCATCACGAAGACGTTTATGTTTCTTATAGTATAGAAAAATATAATGATGTTTCAAGAACTCGCTGGAATCCATATAAAAATGAACCCATTATAAACATCGGCGAACTCTGTTATATTTGGCGTAAGATTGTGAATTCGGACGAATCAAGACAAGCTGCCGTCTTAGAGATATTCGAGAAACATCCCCGAGTAATCATATTTTACAGCTTTGATTATGAGCTGGAAATACTTAAAAATCTTGGATATGGTGATGGGGTTGAAGTTTCTGAGTGGAACGGTCACAAGCATGAGCTAATACCAAACAGCAAGTCATGGGTTTATTTAGTACAATACAGCGCAGGATGCGAAGGTTGGAACTGCACCGATACAGATACCGTTATATTTTTTTCACAGAGCTATTCTTATAAGGTTATGAAACAGGCTGCCGGAAGAACAGACAGGCTAAATACGCCTTTTACCGATTTGTATTATTATCATTTAAAGTCGCGTTCCGGGATTGACTTATCAATTACTAAGACACTAAAAAGCAAAAAGGATTTCAACGAGGGTAAATATATTAAATGGTGATAAATACTTTTGAAAACGGAGGTAACTATGACTACTGTTACTCAACCCGCGATAAACGCACGCTCTCTTGTGGGAGGAGGTTGTATTTTAATGAATGATTTTATAGCGAAAAGTCCCAGGCAATTGGATTTATGCTTGAAATTACTCTATGCCGAGAACATATCGTTCGTTGTTGCCGTTAGAGAAAACGACAAACGAAAGATTGAATATCTGATTAGAGGCCAAATAGACGAGCATAAGTATGAGAAGCTTTTAGAGACCTATAGAATACTGATCTCATAGAATCGACCCTTTCGGCTACAAGACTGTGCGGAAACGGTCTTGCGGTTTTGACTAAATTATGGTATAATATTCAAACGGAGGGTTTATTATGAGAATAAAGGTATGTGAACCTGTTAAAAAGAATGGAAAGTGGGAGCTCATTGAATATGAGAAGGAAGAAGAATTTCCCAATTCGGAAGGACGACACAGCGATTTATGTGTCGTGTGCGGATTTCCTACTTATCCGGAATGCAGAGAATGGTGCAGAAATGAAAAATTAGAAGCCATGAAGAGCTGAGAGCAATATCTCGGCTCTTTATTTTTTATGGAGGTTTATAATAATGCGGGGACATAAATTACTTAAAAATAAGATATTTGCAATTATTATTACGGTTATAGGCGGGCTGACCGTCCCTATAGATAACGACATTACTGTCCTTATGCTTGCTTTGACTTTAGGGTTTCCGTTGTTCTTTTCTAAAGAGAATTGGATTTTGTAGGGGGTTATAAGTTATGTCGAAAAACAAACCTCTCCGATTAATAGAGTTATTTTCGATTATTAAAGAAGGTTTTAGGCAATATGTTTTTTATAAGGGAAGAGAATTGAGCCAGCCTGAACTTATAACGAGCTATGATATGTATGTAATAAATATTGCTGTGTGTACGCGTGAAGGAAAACACTATATATATATCACTATAGGGGATTCTTTTGATTATATTAACGACCGAACCGAGTGTTTGAAAGGAAACCGCTTATGATAAGAGGCAAAAACTTTGAAGGATATCTTGACCCTACGGTCTGTGGGGCTATGATTAGTATCAGCCGTAAGAAAAAGGAAAAATTGAATAAACTGCTTCGTGCTATATTTAACCTTTGCGAAGTAGCCGGTTTTCAAATTCAAGGAAGAATTGTCTTATTGGATAAAGAGACAGGTAAGGTTTGGAGATAACTATCTTAAAATCTGAGCATATTTATAGCCCGTTATGAGCTTCAAAAAATATTACGGACGGGCTATATTTATGCGTTTTCAAGAGTTGAAAAAACGAAAAATACACCCGCTTTTATTTTTTTGAAGAGCGAATTTTTAGCCGCTTTTTATGACCGCAAGTCATTATAAAGCGATTTTTAAGAATAAAAATTGCTTTTCCTTTTATTTTTGCCCGCTTTTTATGGGTTTCTGCCCACTTTTAAAAACGGTTTTGACCACAAAAAAAAGCAGTATTCATGCGAGTTTGAAGAATTTATACCCACGTTCCCACTTTTTTCTCTTATTAATCATGATAAAAAATTTTAAATAAATATATAAATAGGTCAAATAAAATGGGTTTTTGGTCAAGGTAAAAAATTATTAAAAATAATAAAA
>JAISVH010000080.1 GCA_031271685.1 Eubacterium sp.
GATAGCCGATCGAATTTCGGATATGATTTCAGAAAAACTGTCGGAAGAAAATATAAAAGCGGACAAAATTTCGGTAAGTGTTAATATTTCAGAACCGGACAGCATATCTATTAATGAAATAAGGCTTGTTTTTCCGGAGGAGGTGGATATAAAAGACCGCGTTGAGCAGATAGTAAGAAGTGAGGTCGGAGCAAGCATACCGATCATAATTGTGCAAAATGCGCACAACACGGAACCGGGAGATGTTGCAGATGGATAAATTCAAGATAGCCGATATTTTAAAAGACGACAAGGCGGTAAAGATAATATTTTTTATAGGCGCCGGGCTTGTCCTTCTAATTTGTCTCTACAGCTTTACTGGGTCCAAAGAAAAAAAACAAGTCCCGGCTACCGATGAGGAATACATACAAACACTTGAAGCAAAGCTTGCGGACATTATATCGGAAATAAACGGGGCAGGAAAAATAAAGGTAATGATAACCCTTGAAGATATCAGTGGCACGGAAGACGGTCAATCTCCGGCTGTAAGGGGTGCCGCGGTTGTCTGCACGGGTGCCGGCAATATATTGACAAAACAAAAAATTGTAGAAACGGTGTCAAAGGTTTTAGGGATAAGCACCGCAAGGGTATCGGTGGTTTGCTGATGGTCTTTATAGCAAATTGATATAACCGCGTTCATGTTCCCGCCTATTAGGCAGCGGGTGATTTTCAATCCCTCAATGACACTTGTTAAAACACGGCAAGCGGCTCCGCCGCAGATGTTTGAACTGCAATAATTTATTCTGATAAGGAGAACTCTAAGAAAATGAAAAAATTTAAATTTAAAAGACCGCGTTTTAATTTTATTATCTCAAAAAAACAAATAATAATCGCAGGATTGACCCTAGTATTGGGCATCGCGGTTTATGCAAACTATCTGCTCGGTGCAAGCGATCTTTCAAATATGGGAGAACCTGCCAATCTTTCGCCCAACGAAGTTGAGAATTACGGCGATGCTCGGTTCGTTTCCGGGGGCAGCGCAGAGGATATATCGGTTGAATTGACCGACAGCGAGATTTACTTCGCACAAGCGAGACTGGATAAAAAGGAAAGCCGCGATGAGTCAAAAGAGCTTTTGAAAGCCATGATAGACGGTGGCGACAATACCGAAACAGAGCTTCAGGTAATAGCCCAAGAGGCGGGGAAACTCAGCAACTACATAGAGTGTGAAACCAAGGTGGAAACGGTTTTGCGAGCCCAAGGGTTTGAAGATGCGCTTTGCTATCTGTCAGACAGGGGGGCGAATATCCTTATAAAGTCGTCAGCAGGAGATCTTGCCCCAGAAGACGCGGCAAAAATCAAAGATGCTCTGCTGTCAGAGATCGAAGTGCCTGCTGAAAATATAACGATTCTTGAGGTAAAATAACCGCGCTATTTAAAATTTAACTTGTTTCTTTATATAAAATGTGGTATAATAGATTAAAACATTCTATTACGCCACATTTTTATTTTGAAGGGAATTTAACAGTGTATAAAAATAAAACCGAAACTCAAAACGCGTTAAAAATTTCAAACTCTGTGGCGGCCAAAATAGCTGAGATCGCTTCGATCGAAACCGGAGGGGTTTCCTCTAAAGGACAGTCGATTTATCTCGGAAAGTCAAAAATAAAGCGACCGATAAAAGTGCGCATGTCCGGCGAAGCGGTCGAAATTGATGTGTCGGTTATGATATCTCCCGGAATAGATACCGCCGTTTCGGTTTCCGGGAACGTTCAGAAAAACGTTAAGTCTGCCGTGCAAAATATGACGGGGATTATTGTTTCTAAAGTAAACGTGAATATCGTAGGGATAGAAATGCAAAGCGGGGAAGAAATTAAAAATAATGACAAGAAGTGAAATAAGAGAATGTGCCTTTATCATCCTTTTTCAGATGGAATTTAACGATTACGATCTGCCGGAATTAATTGAGGTAAATGAAGAATCCTTTGGGATTGAAACCGATAACGCTGTGTTTTCCATAATAAACGGAGTGAGGGAAAACAAAGACAAACTCGACGCGGCTATTGCCGAATACAGCAAAACCAGAAGCGTTGGGCGCATAGCCAAAATCAACATAACGATACTTCGTATCGCTGTATATGAAATGTTGTATTGTGACAACGTACCGCCTAAGGCGGCAATAAACGAGGCTATTGAGCTGTCAAAAAAATACGGCGGAGAAAATGACAAAGGATTTATTAGCGGCCTTTTAGGAAGTTTTTATCGAGAGAATTATGAGAAAGACGGCAAGCAGAATGAATAAGCCGCTTACAGTTACCGTTTCACAGGTGAACCGCAGAATATCGCTTATGATAAAATCGGACAAAACTCTCTCGGATATCTGCGTTAAAGGGGAAATTTTAAATTTTGTGAGACATTATAAATCAGGGCATATTTATTTTACCCTCAAGGATGAAGAAAGCTCGCTAAAATGCGTTATGTTTTCAGAAAACACAGAAAGCCTACGATTTATCCCAGAAGACGGAATAACAGTTAAAGTCAGGGGCCGCCTAGATGTATACGAGCGTGACGGACGCTATCAGCTTTATGCGGTAGAGATTGAAAAAGACGGAACAGGATCACTTTATCTAGAATTTGAGCGGCTGAAGTCCAAACTGTCTGAAGAGGGGCTTTTTTCGCAAAAGCGCGAAATCCCAAAGTCGCCTAAGAGGATAGCTTTAGTAACAGCAAAAGGCGGCGCGGCTTTACAAGACATAATTTCAGTTATCGAACGCCGTTTTCCGATGACAGAATTGATGCTTATACCGGTTGCGGTACAGGGAGAAACCGCTCCTAACTCGATAGTGTCCGGTCTTGAAGCTGCACAGCACACCGGATCAGATCTGATAATATTTGGCAGAGGCGGCGGATCGTCTGAGGATTTGTCGGCGTTTAACAGCGAGTGTGTCGCAAGGGCGGTCTACAAAAGCAAAATCCCGACTATTTCGGCGGTTGGTCATGAGATAGATTTTACTATTGCGGATTTTGTCGCAGATTTAAGGGCTCCCACGCCGTCTGCGGCAGCGGAACTGGCGGTACCCGATATAAACGGAATTAAACTGGATATAAAGAGAATTGAAGAACAGCTTAAATATAGAATTAAAGCTATCTATGATAGAAAAAAACTTGAATTTGCCAAAACAGTCGAGATTATCCGCTCACTAAGCCCCGAGGGAATTATGCTTAGAGGGTACTCACTGGTATATAAAGAAGGATCTCTTATAAAACATGCTGATGATTTAGATAAGGGAGATTTAATAAAAATAAAAATGAACGGCGGAGAAGTTAACGCCAGGATAATAAGGACATAAAATCTGACGGAAAGAAAAACAAAGGTAATAAAATGAAAAAAACGTTTGAAACGGCAATGACAAGGCTGAATGAAATATCAATTTTGATGAATAGCGACGATCTGCCGCTTGAAAACGCATTAAAACTGTATTCTGAAGCTTCAGGACTAATGGAAATCTGCAAAAATGAACTTGATTCGGCGCAGCTTTCTCTGAAAGACGTTTTTGAGGGGCGGAATTGAAAGACGAAAAACTTTTGCGATTTAAAAGACTGACTGATTCGTTGCTTGAGAGTTATATAGGAGAAGTCGGCGGAATTTTAAGCGAGGCTATGGCCTATTCTCTGTTCGCGGGCGGAAAGCGCTTGCGCGCGGCTATCCTTTTGGGATTTTGCGAAAGCTATGGCGGAGATGTCACGGCTGCCTTGCCGATTTCCGCCGCATTGGAGTGCATACACACCTTTTCGCTTATCCATGACGACCTTCCCTGCATGGACGACGATGACTTTAGAAGAGGCAAGCCTTCTTGCCATAAAGCGTTCAGCGAATCAACGGCCGTGCTTGCCGGGGACGCTTTAATTATTGCCGCGTTTGAACTTGTTGCAAAATCCGGATTAACGCCCGACAAGTCGCTGAGGATTATCGGCGAATTCGCGCAATTCTCTGGCAGAAACGGAATGCTTTTGGGCCAGCAGCAAGATATAATATTTGAAAAAACTCCTGCAATCGGCGAAGACGAAATGCTAAAAATGTTCGCCCTTAAGACTTGTGGGCTGTTTAAAGCGGCTTCACGCGCTGGCGTAATAGTGGCAGGAGGAAGCGAAGCCGACCTTGAAAACGCAACAAACTTTGCTGAAAATTTGGGACTTGCTTTTCAGATAATTGACGACATCCTTGATGTTATCGGTAATGACAAAGAAACAGGAAAGCCGATTGGAAGCGACGAAAAATCTCATAAGACAACTGCCGTAAAGCTTTTTGGACTTGAGGGAGCAAAAGAAAAAGCGAATGAATATACAAAAAAGGCGCTGTCAAGCGCCGAACGTGTGCCCGGAGATGGTTTTATATCAAAGCTTACGGCAAAATTACTTAATAGGGAAATGTAGATGTGAGAGGAAGGCGGAGAGAATGGTGGATCTGTACAATCCGACATTGATCGCGGCGCTTATAGGTTGGGCAATAGCTCAGTCTACAAAAATTATTCTGAACGCGATTAAATACAAAAGGTTTATCCCTGAAAGAATTTTTGGAGCGGGGGGAATGCCTTCTTCACATGCTTCAACCGTTTGCGCTTTGGCAACGGTGGTTTGCCGCATATGCGGCCCCGCTTCTGTTGAGTTCGCTTTAGCGGTAACGTTGGCTCTTGTTGTAATGTACGATGCGGCCGGAGTTCGTCGCGCCGCGGGGATGCACGCGCAAGAGCTAAACAAAATGAAGCAGATAGTATATGAGTTTGAGCAGCGCGAATCACCTGAAGACCAAGATTTTAAAGAGATCATGGAGATACACACCCTTAAAGAATATCTTGGACACACCCCGATTGAAGTTATTTGCGGAGCTGTGCTTGGAATATTTATTGGGTTGGCCATAGGGATTTAATTAGCGAGGGATAAAGTTGATATTTGACGATAATATTTCTCCGGAGTGGGTAAAATCCCTCTCCTTAGATGAAAAGAAAAAGCTTTGCGAGCATCTTCGCCGACTTATAATAGCAAGAGTCAGCGACAACGGCGGACATTTAGCCTCAAATTTGGGGTCTGTTGAATTGATAGTAGCGCTGCACAGCGTGTTTGAAACTCCGAGTGACAAAATAGTGTTTGACGTTGGGCATCAAGCTTATTCTCATAAAATAATCACCGGCAGATATAACGAATTTTCAGGTTTGAGGAAAAGTGGAGGCATTTCTGGATATCCGCGCCCTACAGAATCAGTGCACGATGCTTTTGTTGCCGGGCACAGCGGAATTTCAGTTTCAGCCGCGTTAGGCATTTCTGATGCGATGATTTTATGTGGAGATAAAGGCAAGGTCATTGCTGTTGCCGGCGACGGAGCTTTTACTAACGGGGAGATTTACGAGGGGCTAAACAACGTTTCGGATCGGCATAAAAATCTTGTGGTGATTTTAAACGACAACGAAATGGCTATCTCAAAAAACACCGGCGCGATAGCCGGATATCTAGCTAAATTGCGCTCAAGCGTTAAGTATAATCGAACGAAAAATATGCTTTATGGCGCGCTAGACAGGTCTGTTATCGGGAAAGAATTGTCGATGGGCTTGCGTGGTATGAATCGGATAGTAAAATCAGCGCTTATTCCTGATAACCTCTTTGAAAATTTAGGTTTTAAATATTATGGTCCGGTTGACGGACATAGCCTTTCCGCTTTGATAAATATGTTTGAGGTGGCTAAGGCCTCGCAGTCGCCCTGTTTTATACATATTAAAACCATAAAGGGTAAAGGGCTGATTACTGCTGAAAACAACTCTTCTAAGCATCACGCGGTTTCGAATTCTAATCATGACAGGATATACACTTTTTCAGAAGCGTTCGGAAGGGCTCTTTTATTTTTTGCAAACCGCGATAAGAAGATATGCGCAATTACTGCTGCGATGAAACACGCTACCGGATGCAGTTATTTTGCGAAGCAATACCCCGAGCGTTTTTTTGATGTAGGCATCGCAGAGGGACATGCCATCACCTTTTCCGCCGGTTTAGCGGCAGGTGGAATGATCCCTGTAACCGCTATATACAGCACTTTTTTACAGCGCGGATTTGACCAGCTTATTCACGATGCGGCAATTGAAAACACGCATTTGGTGTTGGCGATAGACCGGGCAGGCTTGGTTGGAGAGGACGGGGAAACACATCAGGGAACTTTCGATGTGGCAATGCTTATGAGCGTTCCTGGGAGCGCCATATATTCCCCTTCAAATGCTGATGAACTGAAGCTTTGTCTTGAAGCCGCAATTTATAGAGAAAAAGGCGTAGCGGCGATAAGGTATCCGCGAGGCGTTTGCCACCCGGCACCGTACAGCCCCGTCAGCGACAGTTTTCGTTATATAAAAGAAAGCGGCAATATTTTAATCGTTACTTACGGGAGATTGATTTATACTATAAGCCGTTTGCAGTCTCTGCCGAAGCCGGGTGCAGATATTATCCAACTGATAAAAATAAAGCCCATCCCGGAAGAAGCGATAGAAATAGCAAAAGGCTATGAAAACATATTCTTCATTGAGGAGGCGGCTGAGAGCGGCGGCATAGGTGAGTTGCTGCTTATATGTCTTAACAAAATCAATTGGAAGGGGAATTTTTATCTTCGAGGCATAAACGGATTTATCCCGTATGGCGATGGGGAAACTCAATTAAGGTTTTGCGGACTTGATTATAACTCTCTGGCGCGATTTATTTTTAATAAAGAGGTCGAAGAGGAAAGGCGCCTTGATATTGCCTTGGCCGAAAGGGGATTGGCCAGGAGCCGCACCATGGCGCAGGAGCTTATTAAAAAAGGATGTGTTTTGGTAAACGGGAAGCTATTAAAAAAACCTTCAGAGCCCGTAAAAGAAAAAGATGAAATAAAGCTAACGGGAGAATCGCCGCGCTATGTGAGCAGGGGCGGTGATAAGCTTGAAAAAGCCATAATTTTTTTTAATATCGACTTAACTGCGAAAACCTGCCTTGATATCGGGGCGTCGACCGGAGGATTTACTGATTGTATGCTTCAATATGGAGCTATTAAAGTATATACGGTTGATGTGGGGACCAATCAGCTTGCCGGCAAGCTTAGGCAAGACGAAAGGGTGGTCTCGTTCGAACAACTTGATATAAGAAAAGCGCAGGGCGTTATAATAAAAAAATTTGATTTTATTACTATAGACGTATCGTTTATTTCATTGAAGCTTGTGCTTCCAAAAATATCGGTATTTATGAGCGATACAACAATTGTGACGGCGCTTATAAAGCCGCAGTTTGAAGTCGGAAAGAAATATCTTAAAAATGGAATAGTAAGCGATGCCGAAGAACGCGACGGAGTGGTAAGGGACATTAAAAAATTTGTGAATGATTTAGGTTTTAAAATTTCCGGTGTGATTCCAACCGAGCCTTCAAGGCCGGATAGAAATATAGAATATTTGATGGTGTTCAGAAAAAAATAACGCATTGTGCGGTTAATTAGTTATAAGTCGCACGGTGTATTTTGCGGAACTTCTCTCACGATGCATAAAGGGGTTTGTTGGTCGCATTGGTCGAGGGGGTTGTCTTTGAATACCTGTTCGCAAAACCTGTCGGTTATTGAAATAGGATATTTACCCAACACGTTTACGCCTATGTCATTGGCGTCGATTATCACCACGTCATTACCTAAGTGGTTTGCCAATTTTTCGGCCATTTCAAAGGGCTTGTCCGGAGCCATTTTCGCGTATTCGTTATATGGCGGCAAAGTATATTCGCATGGTCCGTCTATGGCGCGCGCGGCAGGTCCGCAGATTTTATAAAAAACTCCGCGCTTGCCGAAAAGTTTGCATATACCTGAACAGACAGCCGCGAAAAGTATCTTTAGGCGTCCCACTGAGCGGATGCAAAGCTCCATGGTGGCGGGCGAGCCTATTCCTATGCCGTAATCAGGTTTATATACAAATTTTACTAGGATGCGAGCCAACAGCGACACCTTTATTTCTGACACCTTAAATGCTCGGCCTTGCATAATCGCAATTATTTTTTCGGAAATAAAAAGAACGTCGCCCTTTTCAAGGTATCTGCGGACATATTTGTCCACTACCTCAAAAGGGTCGTCTTCTTTCATTATCACGTGAGTTTTAACGGGATAGCGGGCAAAAACGCCGCTGTCTGTCGTGATTTCAAGATTTTTATTATTGTTTGGCCAGAACGGAAGTTGCAATTCGTTATATCCTCCTTACTGTAGATATATAGCATTTTGATAAAACGTTTACATTTTTCAGAATGCAATAAACACTGTTGACTTGCCGCAGTGCGCCGCTTTCGGCGGCGAGCGTAAGCATGGAATTCACTTGCATGTTTACGCAACTTGAAATATTATTTATTTTAGGCAACACCGCACAACTCACGCTTAACGGCTTGGCGTGCTTTGCACGACAGATCTGTGCGGGATCGCCTTTAAATTATAACACCATAAAATGTATTAGTCAAGATATTGCAAATCAGGCCCTTTTGTGGTATAATAAAAGCAATATAAAAATGCTAGGGCAACACCGAACAGCTAACGCTTAACGGCTTGGCGCACAAATCACTTGTGTATTTCTCGCCAAACTTCGTTAATTTTACCTTAAATATCAACGGATATTCGCGGCAAAATTTCCTAGTTTGACGAAAAATCCGGCTACGTGATTTGCACGCCAGAGCTGTGTTGTATTGCCCTAGTTTAAAGCTATGGAAGTAAAAAAGTAAAATATGTTTAAAAAAAATAAAGATTTATATACTAGACCACGTTTGTCTTCTGGCGCAGGGGTAATTATTTTATCCGGCAATATTTTTGAAAGCTTTGGCGAATCAATAGTTGTAATTTTTACTATTATTTTTAAATCCATAATAGAAGCGCTTATTCTCTGCATCGGCTTTATTTGGGGAAGCACAAAAATATTGCGAAAAAAATCCGTTAAATTTTTAAAATTTTTATTAATAGGAGCGCTCACCCCTATTATGGGGGTGTATTCTCGCTTTGAGCGACTGCAAAAAAATGTTGAAAAGATAAGCAGGCAAAAAGGAAAAAACGCCGCATTTAAAACTCTTATGTCCGGACTTAATTTAATTTTGTTCGGAGAGGAAGGCCTTTTGCTTTCGTTGTTTAATATCGCCGCCCCCGTCATCTGCGTTATTTTCTTTTTTGCGATCGTAAATTATAATAATTCGCTTGAATATGCGGTAAAACTTGAAATAGACGGTGATTTATACGGATACATTGAAAACGATCAAGTGTTTGATGAAGCTGAAAAATATGTTGACAGTCGGTTGAATTATTTGGGAAGCTCTAAGCAAATTAACGCAAAACCTGTATATACTATAGAAAAGGTGAGCTCAAGAGAATTGTTGAATCCAATACAGGTTGCGGATATGATCCTTGGAAACTCTGACATCAGCGTTCAGCAGGCTTATGGTGTATATATGAACGGATCGTTGGTCGGGGCGGTCATTGACAACACAGGCATTAAAAAAGCTCTTGACGGGATATTGGATAAATACCGTTCGAACGCGCTTGACGAGGAGGTAAAATTCGTTCAGGATATTAATTGTGAGCTGGGGGGAGTTTATACCACCGAAAGTTTGATTGATCCTGAGTTGATTATAGATCAAATAACCTCGTTAAAACAGCGCGCTAGGTATTACACCGTGACTGAAGGAGACAGCCCTTCGCTTATCAGCGACAAGATAGATATGACCATAGCTCAGATCGAGGAATTGAACCCGGGATTTTCTAAAGGCGATTTTAGAGCGGGAGACAAAATACAATACAGCGTTGACGTCGCTTTTCTCGACGTTAGCGTTACGCGCACCGAGACTTATGAAACACACACGCCTTATGAAGTAGTTTATCAAAACGACGAGGGGATGTATGTAAATACTTCCAGAGTAATAAAAAAAGGTGAAGACGGTGTAAGCCGTGTGACGGCGCAAGTTTCTAGAGTAAACGGAGAGGAAAAGGAGCGAAAAATAATAAGCGCGCATAAACTTACCGATCCATCCGCAGAAATAATAGCCAGAGGGGTAAAACCCATTCTGTTAGGAGAAATTTCAACCGAGGGAGCGTCATACGGGAAATATATTTGGCCGGTATCGCGAAACGCGGTGCGCTCGTTAGAGTTGGTTTATGAGGACGGAGGGTATTATTATCACAGGGGTGTTGATTTTGTTACCGCCTATGGCGCCCCGATATTTGCCGGTGACGGAGGACAGATAGTGTTATCGGGAAGATATTATGATTATGGAATGACAGTAATAATCGAACATCCCAACGGATATAGAACACTTTATGCGCACTGCAGTCAATTGTTTGTCTCTGAAGGAGAGTATGTGTCGCAAGGGCAGCAGATCGCGGCAGTAGGACAAACCGGCAGGGCTTATGGGAACCATGTGCATTTTGAGGTAATGCAGGGAAATAAAAAATATAATCCCAGGTTTTTCCTAGACGGAATAACGGTGAATTAATTAAGCTACATGTTATAGCAGCTTGACTTTTTATGGACTATAAGTCAAACTGATATAACACCGCGCAAAGCGCGGTGCGCCGCCATCGGCGGCGAGCGTTTTTGCGGGATTAATTTCCATAAAAACGCAATTTGCTATAACCGCGCTCATGCCCAGTCTCTTAGGCGACGGGTGATTTTCAATCCCACGCTGACGCTTGCTAAAACAACGGAAGAGGCTCCGCCGCAGATGTTTTAAAAACAGAAAAAAATTAATTAGAGGATTATCATAAATGGAAAAGGAACTTGCTCTGTTGTGTCCCGGTTGCATGGAAAATAAAGATTATGACGGAATTTGTCGTAAGTGCGGCTATATTTTTGAAAAACAAGAAACTGAATATCTGGCGCCAGGAACCATGCTAAATGAGAGATATCTTTTAGGCAAGCTTATGACGTATAACGGCGAAAGCGCGGTATACATGGGTTTTGATTCTTTAGAATGCAAAAAAGTAACCATTAAGGAATATTTTCCTAGGGAATTGTGCGTTCGGGATGATACAGAGCGACAGCCGATAAAGGTAAACAGAGGCTCCCTTCCGCTTTATAAAACATATCTGTCTGAATTTATTGATTTAAACCGCAAAATGATGTTAAGCCGCGAAACCCTGCGTGTTCAAAAAGCGTTGGATGTTTTTTCCGCAAATAACACCGCCTATGTCGTTTTTGAGTATATTGAGGGCATAAGTTTTAAGTCTTATCTTTTAAAACGCGGTGAAAAGCTAGGGTTAAATGAGATAAAAGAGCTTTTTGAGCCGGTCTTTCGCTCTCTTAGCGCGATTCACGCAAAAGGGGTGATACACCGCGGTATAAGCCCCCAAACCTTGCTAGTAAACGAAAAGAACCAGCTTAATATAATAGGGTTTGATATTGCTGCGGACAGGACCGACGGTTCATTGGCGGATCCTCAAACTTCTGAGGGATATTCGGCTCCTGAATTGTATAGCGCCACCGCGCGGCAAGGAAGTTGGACCGACATTTACAGTTTATGCGCTGTGCTTTATAAGGCGTTATGTGAAATTCAACCCGTTGGCGCGCCAGAGCGTATTAAAAGCGACACTTTGTATGAACCCGCGTTTTATGACATGCGTATACCAAAATATGTCTCAAAGGCCATTATGCGGGGATTGTCTTTAGAACCGGAAAAGCGCATACAGACTATAAACGAACTTGACAATCTGTTGTTCAGGCAACCAGTAGCAGAAGATGTTACAAGAGACATAAATTTAAGCCACATACATGATATCAGCGCTTCAAAAACTAAAACACCCGTCGTATCGCAAAATCAAAACCGTAAAAATCAAAGTTTTGTTTATACGATTGGGATTTTGGTGAGTGTGGCCGTTATAGGGATCATTATGGCGGTAGCTTATCCGGGAAATCGCAGCAGACCAATAGTAGGCACAGACAACAAAGAGCCTTCTTCAGAACAAATTACTATAATTTCCTCAAGCGGTATAACAGACGGCACCAACGCCTATACGAACGAATCTCTTGCAACACAATCGCCGTTAATAACAAGCACTAACAAACCGGTTTATAAGATACCGGATTTTAGAGGCAGAATGTTTGAGGTTATTGAAAAAAGTCCGGGATATAGTTTTCTTGTAATAACTCCTGAATACGAGTTTAACGATGAAAATGCAAAAGGAATAATTATTGACCAAAACATAAAGGTGGATGAAGAGGTTACTTCTGGCACTGAAATAACTGTAAAAGTAAGCAAAGGAGATGGCTTTGTTAAGCTTCCTGATTATAATGGGGATGAAATTACCAAATATAAGGGCGAGTTAAAATCTTTGGGGATCCAGTTTAGAACCGCAAGGGAATTCAGCGATGACGTCCCTGAGGGAGTGGTTACGCGTTGCGCTTCGCAGGACGGTGATAAAATTGGGGCCGATATCACAGTCGGCGAAACGGTTGATATTCGGGCTGGAGAAGCTATATTTGTCCTGTATTCTAAGGGGGCAAAGCCTTGACGGGCCAAAAGGACACCGCGGCAATTATCGTTGCCGGAGGAGGTTCGACCCGCATGTGTGGGATGGACAAGCAGACGGCGTTGCTTTGCGGAAAGCCCGTTGTGTCATATTCGATAGCCGAATTTGACGAAGTTGATTGTATATCTGAAATTGTCGTAGTCGCATCGGAGAACAATATAGAAGAAATACGCCGTATTGTTGCGAGAAAAAAAATTAAAAAGCCCACAATCGTTATTTTGGGCGGAGACACACGTGTAAAATCAGTAATAAACGGAATAAACGCAATAAAAAGTGAAAGCCGTTTGGTTGCGGTCCATGACGGCGCACGCCCCCTTATCCGAAAGGAAGACATTGAGGGGGTTATTTTGCTTGCCCGTAAATGGGGGGCGGCAATTTTGGCTTCAAGCATGAAGGATACCGTTAAGGTTTTTAAAAGCAATGAATTTTTAGAAACTCCTGACAGAAGCAGACTTTTTATTGCATCTACTCCACAGGTTTTTGCGCTTGACACCTATAAGAAGCTTATAGCTAAAGGGATAGGCGGCGGGTTTTCTGACGACGCCTCAGTTTTTGAAGCGGAAAACATAAAGGTGAAAATCTATGAGGGAATGCGCAACAATCTTAAAATCACTACAAGAGAAGATCTATCGGTCGCGAGGGCAATCCTTGAAGATAGAACGGAAAAACAGACAGGAGGCTATGTGAGAGTTGGAATAGGATATGATGTACATCGATTTTCGCCGGATCGAAAACTTGTTTTGGGCGGGGTGGATATTCCTAATGCCAAAGGACTTCTTGGCCATTCAGACGCGGATGTGTTGGCTCATGCCATTATGGATTCACTGTTGGGAGCGCTTGCTCTTGGCGATATAGGCAGGCTTTTTCCTGACAGTGAAAATAAATATAAAGGAGCCGACAGTTTTAAGCTTTTAGAGGAAGTAATGGCTCTAATTAATGAACGAGACTTTTTTGTGGGGAATATCGACTGTGTAATAATTGCCGAAGAACCCAAGGTTTCGCCGTTTATAGAAAGCATGAGGACAAATATATCAAAAATTTGTCAAACAGATATTAAACATGTAAGCGTAAAAGCCACTACCGAGGAAGGATTAGGTTTGGCAGGGAAAGGAATTGGAGCAAAAGTTTTGTGTTTGTTAAAAAAATTTTAATAAATGCTTAAGTTTCGGCGGCTTTTTACGATATAACATATGACTGGAATGCGAATTAATTAATGATATTCAATTGAAAGGGGTGCGCGTTATGAACGTCAAGAACCTTAACAGCAACATGATAAACGCTTATAAAAGCATCGGGGGAATAAAAATATCAAAAGATAAAATCTCCGGCACGCCTAAAAGCGGGTCTGAAAATGTTGATAAAATCGAATTTGATTTTGCTCGCTCAATAGAGGCCGCAAAATCAGATATTGCCGCTTCGGTTAATTTTGACGCTAACGCTGAGAAAATCGAGAGCTTAAGTATCGCCTATACCGGGGATAATTGTCCGGTTGACGGGGCTGCGGTCGCTGAAGCTATTTTTGATAAATAAGCTTAATCGGGGGATTTGTCCATGCAGATACAAACGGCGGAGCGCATTGTTGAGTTTTTCAGGGAATTTACGGAGCATTTTAAAGAACTTGTGGTTTTTATAGCAAAAAAACAGGAAAAAGCAACCGCAGACGATTTGATATGGCTGATGGATTCTATCGCGGAAGAACAAAGGCTTGCTATGCGCGGAAATTCGCTTGAGTCAAAACGCGTATTGCTTTTTGAGGAATTAGGCTTAAAAGACTATAAATCAAAACAATTGCTTGACGAAATGCCCGAAGATTACAAAGGGGAGCTTCGTCTTCTTTTAAATTTAATGGAAAGAAGTATTCGATATATAAAAGAAACAAACGGCGGCATTCTTGATTTAATCGAAAAAAAACTAAGCGTTCAGGCGGAAATTTTAAATCAGAACGTTTTGGCCGGTTCGGACACTTATACTGCTAAAGGTGAAAAAATACACAAAAATTTGCCCGCCGCGGAAGATGACTTTTTGGGAAAAGTATAACCGCGTTTATGTCCCCAAATCTCTTAGACAGTGGTCAATGCCGGCTATTAGTTAATTTACTATACGTCAGCGATGGGAGTTTTGCAATCCCCCGCTAACGCTTGTTAAGGAATCGGAAGCGGCTCCGCCGCAGATGCTTGAATAGGCTGTTCTTAATATGAAAAAGGAGATTTTTTATGCGTTCATCATTTCAGGGATTAGAAGTTTCTAAGCGCTCGATACAACTGTCCCAAAAGGCGCTAGACATCACCAATCATAATAATAATAATTCCCTTACTCCGGGTTATACCAGGCAGAGGATGGATCAGTTCGCCATGAGAATGTCTGTGAGCGGACTATATCAAACTAAAACCGCTAAGCTAGCTTTGTCCGCACAGGGGACAAACGCGTTTGGCGTGGCGCAGATAAGAAATCCTTATTTGGATAAACGTTTTCGCGACACTACTTGTTATGAAGCGGAATTTGGAAAAAAAAGCGAGGTAATGCGTGAGGTTGAAACGGTCCTTGATAATATTGATAATGTTGGTTTAACAACAGTACTTGACGAGTTTAAGCAGGCTATCAGCATCTATGCTACAAACGCGCCTGACAACGCAGAGCTTTCTAGCACTGTGCGCAATCAGGCATTTGATATCACCACGATGCTTAATTCATATCATACTGATCTTACCCGTTTGCTTGAGCTTAACGTTGACGAGATGGGCGCGTCGGTTGACGACGCAAATGTGTTGATAGAAAAAATTGCCGCTCTTAATTCGGCAATTTTAGGTGAATACAAGGCCACAGAGTTTGGGAATATTTTTAAAGGGGAATCGGTTTCGGAATATGGGCCTCTTGAGCTTATGGATCAGCAAAACCTTCTTATCGACGAGCTTTCATATTATGGCGATATACACGTGGAAAAGAACCATGACGGCACTTGCAAAGTATTTATGGGCAACCAGCAGATAATTGACAGCAAAAAATTTGAAACCATTATAATGAAAAATTATGATGATTATGGCGCGGGAGTTCTTAGAATTTCGGGCGGAGAGCAGCTAAGGCTGAAATCCGGAGATTTGAAGGCCTATCAGGATATAGTCAGCGGCAACGGTCCGTATGGGAGCTATTATCAGAATTCAGAATACGGGATTCCCTACTACATATCGGCGATAAACACTTTCGCGAGGGATTTTGCAAGTATAATGAACACCTATAACGGAAGCACAGAAGCGGACACGACCCGAAACATGTTCGGCTCGACGCTTGATGTTTATGACGACCGCGGGGACATTGTCGAACGAGGCAATATTACAGCAGAAACCATTAGAATTTCGGATGAGTGGATGAGGGACGCCACCATGATAGGACAGGTGCGGGATCCTGAAACGGGTGAATGGGCGTTCGCGCCTGATCTTGACGGTAATCACGCGAATGAATTGCTTTTAACTTTTGAATATAACTTTAAGATGGGAGACGCAAACGATTTTCAAGGCACTATATATGAATATGTGATATTTATGAGCAATCGGCTTGGTCAGGGTATTGATTTTTATGACACGCAGCTTGAATCCGCGTCAATTACATCAAACGAGCTGCTAGACAGCCGCGATGCGATATCGGGGGTTTCGGACACGGAAGAAGGCATAAACATGATGACCTATCAAAAATGGTTCAATGCATCTTCGAGGATAATGACGGCGATGGATGAATGTCTTGATCGTATAATAAATAACATGGGCCGCGTAGGGCTATAACCGCGTTTATGCCACCCGCCTATTAGGCGGTGGGTGATTTTCAATTCCCCGCTGACGCTTGTTAAAACACTGTAAGCGGCTCCGCCGCAGATGTTTGAACGATATTTTCAGCATTGTAAAGCTTTTAAAGTTTAAGGAGTGAATGATTATGAGGATTACAGGAAATACAGTGGTTCGTCGGTATCTGTCTAACCTTCAGCGGAATTTTTCGGAAAAAAATAAAGTCGAAAACCAAATAGCCTCTAACCGCGGATACAATCGCGCCAGCCAAAACCCGATTGATGCCGCCAAAGCGCTTAAAGTACGCAAGGCGATGGCCGAGCTTAAAACCTATGAGTATAATCTGAATACCGCTAAAGGCATCTATGAAACCGCAGAAAGCTCGGTTATGCAGGTTTCTGAGCTAATCCAGTCCACCTATGAAAAGCTTATATACGGCGCAAACGGCACACAAGGAGACACTGAGGATGAAATAATTGCCGATTCCATCAGAACCTTCGCCGATGAAATGGTGAGGCTTCTTAATACAACGGTAGCTGACAGGACGATATTTGGTGGGACCATGAACAAACAAGCGCCTTTCGAGATAAAAGGAGACACAGTTTATTATCATGACGTGGCGGTTAACGATTTTCAGAATCCATCGTTTTTCCCAAATAGCGGAAGTTCATATACCGATATAGGCATAGGAATGTATATGGGGGAAGATGGCAGAATCGATCAACAGTCGGCTCTTCAGGTTACCTTTAATGGAGTTGAGGTAATGGGATGCGGTTTGCAGAGCAAAACTACTACCCTTAACCTTGAGGACATGGTTGGTGGCGAATACAGCTTGGATGTATATATCGGAAACCAGAAAAAAACAATTTCTTTTTTTGGCGGTTCCGACAATGAAGACACGGCAAATATTATAAACGATGCACTGGAAGAAGCGTTGGGGGGTAGACAGGTTGAGGTAGATTTTGAAACGGGGGTATTGTTTAGCAGAATTTCTGGGGACCCGGATGTAACTATTATGAATACGCCGCTTCTTGATGAGGAAAATGTTAATTACATCGAGTATGACCAAGCGGAGATCTCGAACGTTGCGATGGGTTTTTCTAACAATATAATTCAGCTGACACTCGACTCCGCCAAATGTCTGGAAAGACACGACAAAACCGGAGCCGCTCAATTTGCTGACGCGCTTTTTGCCATACAGACTAATCTTTCGCTTTCAATAGCCGATATAGGTAATAAGGAAGAATTTATCGACTTTAATCTTGAACGTATTACTAACAATATTTTCAGCCTGTCAGAGCAGCAAAATGAGCTTGAAGGAACTGGCAGCGATCACCAGGCTGAAGAAATTACTATTTGGAAGGTAATGGAGTCGGTTTATAACGCATCGCTTCAGATAAGCGCTTCGGTCGTTCCAATGTCGATTTTCAACTTTATGAATTAATTAATTTTATTAATAAATATTAAAACTTTGGAGGGGTTTAAAATGGATACCAATCTATTAAATATTACTACTATTCCGATAGTAATAAAGGTAAACATTGTAAACGCGTCTCTTCAAAATCCACTTGAACCGTCGCCGATGATAAATGTTAAGACCGGCGAAGGCGGATACAGAATAGACGCACAGCCGGCCAAAATCAACGTTGACACATATCAGGCGCGTTCTAGCATGGGCTATGGGAATTATAACTATAATGATTTCAACAAGGCTGAGGCACAAAAAGGGATCAGTCTTGCTTATGAGGGAATTGCGAAAATTGTTAACAACGGGAATAAACTGGCGCGCGGGGCAAAAGCGAGCGAGATTGCCATTCAAAACAAGCGTGCCGGAGCAACCATTCAAACTATCATGGAGTATCTGCCTAAAGAAGGGGCGGACATCACTTTTGATAAAGGCCAGCTCAACATTAACTATCAGATGAGAGATGTAAATATTGACTGGGATAATCTTCAGATATCCGAATTGGAATATAACCCGGGCAAGATAGAGCTTAGCGTTGAACAGATGCCGAGGGTTGAAATAGAATATACCGGCTCTCCGATTTATGTTCCGCCTAGCGCGGATCCTAATTACGAAGGAGATTAACTAGCAAGGGAATTGTTTATATGGTAAAGATAGAGACACGAGATTTTGGCGAAATTGAGGTAGACCCTGACAGGATTTTCAACTTTCCGGATGGGATATTTGCTTTCGAGGACACAAAGCAATTTGCTTTGATAAGTCCGCTTGGCGACGATGTTTATCCGATGTGGCTTCAGGCGACAGATTCGGTTACACCTTGTTTTATAGTTTTTGATCCTTCGCTTATCGATCAAAACTATCGCATAAGCCTTTCGGAAAGCGAACGAAAATTCCTTCAGATAGAAGACGGCACAAACATAAAGCTGCTGTCGTTGGCAAGTGTGCCCGAGGATTATCGAATGACTACGGTGAATATGAAATCGCCCATAGTCATAAACGCGGATAAACGCCTGGCCACACAAGTGATATTGCCCGATAAATATGATTTTAGGCTCCCCATATATCAAAAGATACAGGAAGTGGGGGCGGTATAAAGTGTTGGTAGTGACAAGAAAACTGGACGAAGGGATATTGATTTCCGACAACATTGAGATAACCGTGCTTGAAATCAACAAAGAACGCGTGAAGATAGGTATTTCGGCTCCCAAAGACATCTCAATCATACGAAAAGAATTGGTCGATACACTTAGCGCAAACTGCGAAGCATCAAAGATAATACCTAAAACAGCACTGGAAGCATTTTTAAAAATGAAAAAATAAATGAGTTTAATATATTTTTGCACAGTAGAAAGGGAGAAACATTATGGCTATTCAGGCACCAAGTTCACTAAGAATGGGCGGTTTACACTCAGGCCTTGATACCGAATCTATAGTCAGCGCCATGACATCCGCTACTAAATTCAAAATTACAAAACAGCAGCGCAAGGTTCTTATGCTTGAGGCGCAGCAAGAGGCTTATCGCGATATTATAAAAGACGTGACCGCGTTTAAAGAAAAATATTTTGATATACTTAAAACGGATAACTGCCTTAAATCAAGGAGTCTCTTCAGCAAGTATACCACTAATACAGTGCAGTCAAACGGCGCTGCGGGCGCGCCCGCCGGGGTGACCGTGACGGCAGGCTCAGAGGCGATTGCCGGCAATTATGATTTTACTGTGCATAAGGTCGCTACTCAGACCTCTGTTAAAGGAAGTTCTCTTGACGCCAATCAAGTGCTTGACTTTTCCGGCTATATTGTCGGCGAAACTTATGCTATGAATGTCACTGTGGGCTCAAAAAACAAGGTGATTTCCTTTACTGTGGGAGCTGACGACGATGCGACCCGCGCATCTCTTAATGATGCGCTTTTGACTTTTGGAACTAAAAACGATGGATCCGGGATTGTTTCTATTGGAAGCAATAACAAAATAAATTCTTCCGATCGCTCAACTATTACCACGACAGCTCCGGTAGATTTGCTGGCGGAACAATCGTTTAACACCGATTTTAACACCGGAAGTAATTCTATTACTCTGTTTATTAACGGCGAAAGCAAAACTTTTTCTTTTACAACAGTGGAAAGCGGATATTTTGACGACGTTTTTCAAAAGGATGGGGCTGGTAATCTTGTTTATGATGACAGGGGAATCCCCAAATTCGCAGAGCTTCCTGCGTCGAGCGACCCGAATTATGCCGATTTAAAAGCTAAACAGAATAACTTTAAAGCGGTTGTTGACGACATGTATAGGCTAGATTACGATGAGCAGTATGAGCAGTGGTCAAATGATAATAATGCCGGCATCGGTTGGGGAGATATTACGTTTGATACGGCTAGTGAAGAACAAAAAAAGTTGGCGTTAGCATATGGGAAGCTGTTAAATGATAACCAGGCAAAAACCCAGTTTAACAGTGCGGCCAATAAGGTCTATGGCAAGGAATATAACGAATATGTTAACGCTCTAAAAGAGAGCAATGAAGACGCGGTAGCGGATGATTTTGAAACATGGCTTGAAACCGACAAGGGTGTAGATATTGAGCTGTTTAAAAGCGGCGCGCTTAACGATGAGGAAACTTTCGGCAAAGAGTTTGTCAAAGCCTATGAAACTTATTCGGCAAGGCTTAACGACGTTAGTGGAACCACAGTGCAGTCTATTAATGATATGAATCAGATAATGGCTCTCAACGGCGAACAAGACATTTTTGGCAAGGTCTATTCGGCAATTGGTGCGGATCAGGAAATGGAGAGCTTGCTGTTTGACAACACATCGCCGCTAAACGGGGTTATTTTCAAAAATAAAGATAACTTTTATGCCAACAGTGCTGAAAACTTAAGTGATGTTGTCGATGCTTTTAATAAAAATTCATTTGTCGGGCTAGAAAGTCTTGAATTTTCGGATGGCACAAAAATCAAGTTGAACTGGGGTGGAAGTACCGCAGGCGGAGATCTTTCGGTCAGCGTTTCGGCATATGTTCCGGGAGAAGGAGGCAATCCCGATACGCCTGTTGACTTGGCGGCCACTTCAAATTCCGGTTATAACTTTGGCCTTGGAGAAACAGATACCACCGCCAACACGATTTCGACGGCAACCACGCTGGGTGAACTTAAGACAGGGTTATCATCATATGAGTTTTCGATAAATGGCGTTGACTTTAAATTTGATGAGAAGACTACTATAAAGCAGTTGATAAGCGAGGTAAATGCTTCTAAAGCAGGAGTCAGCATGTCTTTCTCAACGCTCGGAAATGGATTTTCGATAGCAGCTAAAGATTATGGTACGGAGGGTGTTGTTGATTTTTCTGATAATTTAAGTCAGGAGGATATAAACGGCGGCGCTATGGGTCTGCTTCAAAGATTTGGGTTTGATCCGAATCCCGTTGGCCGCAATGTTACGCAGGGCGAAAATATGGTGTTGGAAATAAACGGCGAGATGGTTGAAGTTGCCTCAAATTCCTATGAAATAGATGGCACCACTATAACAGTGGCCGGAAACACTAAACTTCCCGGAGATGGCAGCGGACTTTCTTTTTCTAGCGAAGTTACGCGAGATTATAAGCCCGCGATAGAAGCTGTAAAATCATTTGTTGAAGATTATAATAAGCTGATTGAAAAAATATACGGGTTTACCGATGAAAAGCCTAACAGAAAGTATTATTTCCTTACCGATGATGAAAAAGCGGAAATGGAAATGAGCGAAAAGCAATCGGAACAGTGGGATAAGGTAGCAAAGCAGGGAATGCTTTATAACGATAGCACCTTAACAGGTATGATGAGCAAAATAAGAACTCTGCTTTATACCACGGCCTCAAGCGCCGACGGCGGTTCGGTTGGACTTTTCACCATAGGGATTACCGCTGGCAGCACCAATTATATGGATCATGGTAAACTGACGATAGACGAAGGTAAATTATTGGAATCTTTCAGAAAAGATCCTGACTCTATTATGCGCTTGTTCACCGATCCTGAAGAAGGCATGATGGTTAAGCTCGAAAAACTGTTGGATAGTTACGTAAAGACGACTGGCGAACGCAAGGATAAGGGTCTGTTGATCCAAAAGGCAGGCACGGCAAACAGCTCTTCTACCCTCGATAACTCTATTTATGACCAAATAAGAAAAATAAACACTATGATAGGTTCGCTTGAAGACCGATTTAAACAGCAAGAGGACAGATATTGGAAGGTTTTTTCGAATCTTGAAACCCAGATGAGCAATCTTAACAGCCAAACTAGCTCTATAAGTCAATTAATCGGAGGCATGAGCAGCAAATAATAAACCGGAGGGCAACTTTTATGATTAATAATCCTTATGCTGCATACAAACGTCAATCGGTCACTACCATGACTCCTGTGGAGATCGTGATAAAGCTTTATGATGAAACCGAAAGACAGTTGAACAGAGGGATACATTTTATTGGGCAAAAAGAATTTGCAGAAGCCAATAAGGCAATGACAAAATCATATGAGTGCGTTAAGGCTTTGCAGTCAGTTTTAGATATGAAGGTTCCCATGAGCGCGGACTTGGATAAGCTCTATGACTTTTTCGGACGTGAGATACTTAAAGCCAACATGAAAAAAGATGTGGCGGTTATTAACGCACTACTGCCAATGCTTGGAGAGCTGAAAGACGCTTTTACCCAAATTTCACGCATGCCCAGAGAGCAGATATTGCAACAGGAGTATGCGCAGAACCGCATGACTTATTAAACTATAAAGACAGAAGCCGCCTTATAAGCGGCTTCTGTCGGGTTTTTTCAAAAATTTGCGACTAGGCCGCTTCAGTTGTTTTAACAAGCGTTAGGTGGGGGATTGAAAATCACACCCCGCCTAAGAGGCGGGGAACATGAACACAGTTATAATCAACGCGAATCCACTTTTCAAGCTAATTATAGCATTTTGATAAAACGTTTACGTTTTTAAAAATGCTATAAACACTGAGACAAAGCTGCAGGGCGCCGTTTTAAGCGGCAAGCGTAAACATGGAATTCACTTACATGTTTACGCAATTTGTTATAACTATAGAAATGAGCGGCTAGATTACCATTACCCCTGCATAAAATATCAGGCAAAAAGTCATGTAGTAATTGTCGAGTGTTTGGCGCAGGAGTAATATAATAGAATATGGCGAGGAAAAATATGATTAAAAACCTTGATTTTCTTATAATAAAACTTGATGAACTTGAGGCGTTATTTTTGAAGTATATGGAGCTAACTAACCGTTTGAGCGGGAACGACGTTGAGGATATTGACGAGAATAATGTTCTTATTGAAAAGCGCCAAGCAATAATTGATAACATGGAACGACTAAGCCCCGAAATAGCCGAAATTATCGGGAGGCTTGACGATAAAGATAAAGCGATCGTCCAAAGCATGCTTAAAGGTGAAAATATCTTTGGAAATGTTTCAAGTGACGAAAACTTGATTTACGCAAAGATATTAAACTTAAAATCGCTTCAGGGAGATATCCTTAAAAAGGACAAGATAAACAGCGTACGCTTTATGAATAAATATAACGAGGTTAAAGGCGCGTTGTCAGAAATAAAAGATGATAAGAAAAAGATAGATTTTTACAATAACTCAAAAATCAATGTTAAAGGACATGAATTTAATATTAATGGATAAAATAATCGATTTTCATACCCATGCGTTTGCCGATAGTATTGCGGCGCGTGCAATGTCGGCTCTTTCTGCGACCGCAAATATTAATAAAGAAGAAATCTGCACGGACGGAACATTAGACGGCTTGAAAGCTAAGCTGCCCGACTGGGGGATAACAAATGCCGTGGTTTTGCCGATCGCGACAAAACCGGCTCAGCAGACGACCATAAACAATTGGGCGGCTGAAATAAACAACAACGGAATTTTTGCATTTGGAACAGTGCATCCCGACTCTGAAGACACGGAAAGCGAGCTTCGCCGGATAAAAAAGTTGGGTCTTTTCGGGGTTAAGCTTCATCCCGATTATCAGAATTTTTTTCTTTTTGAGGATAGAGTAAAGCCATTATTAAAAACCTGTGAGCAATTAAAATTGCCGGTTATCATCCATATGGCTTATGATCCTGTTTCAGTGGAAGTAAGACATGCGATGCCTTGCCATTTGGCCGCTGTCAGTGGTGAATTTCCGAAACTCATATTTATCGGTGCGCATTTCGGCGGGATGTACGCCTGGGAAGAGGTGGAATATTATCTTGCGGGGCGAGATAACGTTTGGCTAGACACATCTTTTACATCCGGATATATCGATGACGGGTTGATGCTAAGTATTATAAAAAAGCACGGTTCTGACAAGATACTTTTTGGCAGCGACTGTCCGTGGTTCGATCCCGCGAGCGAAATAAAGCATATAAAATCATTAGGCCTTTCAGATAATGAGTTGGATATGATTTTTTATAAAAGCGCCGAGAAGCTGTTAAAAATTTAGCTTTTTCAGATTTTTTACTTGGTTTCAGATTGGTTTATTGTATGCGCTTATTATATTTTTCCACAAATCCGGGCGATATTTTGACAATTCCCTGTCAAATTTTTTAAATCCCGGCAAAAGTTTTTCTCCTAACGCGTAAAATTCTTTTTGATGGTTTCCGATGATAAGATGCGCAGTTTCGTGAGCGGCAAGATAGCGTGCCAGATCGAACGGCAGGCCGCAGACCGCAATGTTTATCATTATCTCGTGCTTAGCTTTAGAATAATGCCCCCATTTGCTGCTTAAAAGTTTTATTGACAGAGCGGGCGGAGTTCCTCTCCAATCAGCAGAACCGAGAAATTCTTTCAGCAGACCGCTAAAAATTTCTCTGCCTTTAGCCGCAATCTCAGATATAAGCAAGCGTTCTACAGCAGCTATATTTTCGGGTTGGGGTAGACCTGTTAAAATTACGTTGTTTATAATGTTAACGCTTTCTTCATGAAGCTTGGTTATTTTTAAAACAAAAGCTTCACCAAAAAGATAAAGCGTCATATTATCGCAAAGCTCAGGAACTTGAGAGGGTATTACTCTGTGCTTTTCTATCCAGTTAATTTTTTCAATCAAAAACTTTTCTATATTATCTAACGAAACGGAAGTATCCGCAGAAACGCGGATACTTCCGTCGCTTTTTATAGCAAGCCTTATATTTTTCATACCATGTCGCCTTATAAGCGCATATGGTAAAAACATGCCGCTATAGTTTAGAATAGCCATGATCATTTACAATAGCGTCAACCTTTACGTTATCTTTGCACAGCGAACATTCGCCGGGCTGCTGTGAAACATAGCCAGGCAAATCACTCATGTGGAATACCGAGTGAACCTTAAAGCCGTCAACGCTGTCAATCGCACTAAACAGCGCCGAGACAGCGGCAAGTTTTCCGCTATAATATTTTAGGCAGTCAAAACAGCGATGAATAGTCCATCCAGTAGACACGGATGAAATTAAAAGCAGAATATTTTTGTTCCAAATCATACCTTGATTGTTGTCGCGAAAAATCATTTGGTTGTTGGAGTTCATTTCCGGAGAAACAACGCAGATATCATTGCCTTTGTTAACAGAATGTGAATAGGAGTCGGAAAGCTGTTCCGCCAAAAACG
This sequence comes from Eubacterium sp., assembly GCA_031271685.1. Taxonomy (GTDB): domain Bacteria; phylum Bacillota; class Clostridia; order Oscillospirales; family Ruminococcaceae; genus Ruminiclostridium_E. The sequence goes on from JAISVH010000080.1 coordinate 25,350, forward strand.
CGCCGATGGTCTGAGTGTCCTCGAGACAGATTATAGTGTCAACCGGAGTGGTGATATAATCCATTGAAATGACTCTGGCGGTTTCTTTTGCGGATTTATAGGATTTTTTGATCTTTGTTAAATCAACATAATAGTTGACATGAGAGTGGTTAGTTGCAAAATGGCCCGGGATGACTCCGATTTTGATGGTGGAATTTTTTTTCGAGCTGATTTCAACTGCACGTTTTTCCAAAACAAATTTCTCCTTTCGCTATACCTAATTAGAACGCGTTCATAAAAACAAAAACTTCCATATTTTTGCGAATTTTCTGACATGCCGTGTTATTTTTCCTTAAATATCAACGGATATTTGCGTCAAAATTGCCTTGTTTGACAAAAAATCCGCAGAAAATCTGAACATTTCTGTTTATGTGAACACGCTCTAAACTCATTATTTCTTTCTGATTGAAAGAAGCATTACCGCTCCCGAAGCTAACAAAACAAAAGCCGGTAACGCAAAGCTTACTCCTGTGGGGGCCGGTTCGGCGCCGGGAGGTCTTTGGGGAGAATTGACCTGCGCCCTGGTAGTAAGAGACGGTTCTCTTTCACCTACTATTGGCGCGGCAGTCACAATGCTTTCGCCGTCAAGCTCTTCTTCCAACGCTGCGATAGCATCGTTAATATCAGTCTGAGACACTGTTAGATCAATCGCGACGTCTTCAAGCATATTATAGTCGCTTTCATCCAGCGCGGCAAAATATTTATATAGGCTGTCTCGGTTGGTAGAAGAGAATATTGTCGAATCTATCGCTAAATCCGCGCCGTTATTATATATAGAAAACGAAATCCGCATAACGTCTCCGTTTTGTGGAACATAATTATCAAGCGAAGTTGTTGATCTTTTGTTGTTCAGCACAAAAGTCCAAGCGCTACCTTCGGTAAAATCATCGTTAGCTATCCATCCTGCGGTAGTTACGGCATCGTTATACTCAACGTTTAAATCGTCTAAATAAAAGCCAATTTCACTCTCCACGGAGCAATAATCTGTGTCTGCGAAAGCAACGCTTGAAATTTCGGGGCTGTCAAAGCCGTTGCCTTTATTTATTTTATTAGCGCCTAACGCTTTTTCAATTATTGACGCGCCGGTATCTCCCAAAGATATCTGGACTTCGGTAGGATACAAAATAAATCCGCCGGCAACGGTGAAGGCTTCTACCGCAACAATAACAGAAGAAGAGGGAGCGCTTGCCGCCATTGAAGAAAAGGCCGTTAAAATGCATAGTGTAACGGCGCATATCCCCGAAAGAAATTTATGTATGTTTAAAAACGCTCTCATTTGCTTTTCCTCCAGTTTAAAGTTCTTCAATTTTTTTAATTATACTACTTTTTGTATAACTTGTCAATAACCAAAACAATATATGCGTAATTTCGATTTTATAGCATTTTGACTAATAGGCAATAAAAAGTCAAACTGTTATACAAGGGTTTTGCGGATTTTTGTCGGTTAATGTATTATAATAACTATAAAGTTATTGACTTATATAAAAATTTATGTTATTATATAAATATATATATAACTTGTTGATTATATTTATGGAAAAACAACTAAAAAAATAAATTTTCGTTATTTTAAATAGAGAAGGGGAAATCTTTTATGAAAAACCTAGTCCGTTTTATATGTCTTCCCCTGGCGGTCGTATGTGCTTTTATACTTTTTTCGGGTTATATAACACCAGAGCGAGAATACGGATCAGAAGCTTCGGTTTTTACTTCTTTCAGAGATGTGCCAGGAATAACCGCCGCCGAAATATCGGCGATTGAGGACATGCAGGCTTCGGGCAGATCTTTTATCTACGGCATGTTGTATTCAAACGAAGCGTTTTTAGGGGATGACGGCCAAATCAACGGATATTCATCGCTTTTTTGTGATTGGCTTAGCGGCTTATTCGATATTTCTTTCAAAACTAAACATTATGAGTGGAGTGATTTGCTTAGCGGGCTTGAAAACGGCGAAATTTCTTTTACCGGCGAGCTGACCGCCACCGATGAACGGCGCGTGACGTATTACATGACTGACGCTCCTATCGCGGCGCGCGTATTAAAATATTTCAGGCTTGAAAACAGCGTTCCAGTATCCGAAATAGACGCTCCTCGGTTCGCTTTTCTTTCTGGAGCAACCACAATTGATGATATGGAGGAGCTTTCAGAAAAAAAGTTTTCTGCGGTTTTTGCTCAAAGTTATCAAGAAGTGCATGAACTTCTTAAAAGCGGAAAAGTGGATGCGTTTATCGATGAGGAGAGCGGAGAGGCCGCTTTTGACGAATACGCCGGAGGAGAATATCCGGTAGTGTCTGAAGAATTTTATCCCCTTATATTTTCGACAGTTTCACTCAGCACACAAAACAGTGATTTGAAAGTTATTATAGACATCGTTCAAAAATTTCTTGAAAACGGCGGAGACAAACATCTAACTGAGCTATACATTCAAGGAGATAAAGAGTATCGCAGACATAAACTGTTCGAAAGGTTTACTGAAAAGGAAAAGCAGTATATAGCCGACAATACGTCTATACTTTTTGCTGCGCAATTTGACGACTACCCTATTGGTTTTTACAACACATATGAGAACGAGTGGCAGGGAATAGCGTTTGATTTGCTAAATGAAGCATCTGGACTGACAGGCTTGAAATTTGAAAATATGAGCGACATAAATTCCGATTGGGATATCCTTAAGCAAAGATTAGAAGACGGCGATATTTCATTGCTTGCGGGACTAGTTTCCGAGGAGGATCCGAAGGGTCGTTTTTGTTATGCCACAGATTCTCCAATTATGACCGATACATATGTTATTATCACAAAATCCGAGTTTCCGGACATTAAAATTGACGAGATTCTGAACTTAAAAGTCAGCCTTTTGGCAAATAAATCGTATACCAAAGTCTTTCAGCAGTGGTTTCCCGACCACCAACACGCGACTGTATACAATACCGGACTTGACACCTATTTGGCACTGACAAGTGATGAGGCTGATTTGATGATGACCAGTAAGCGCACTTTTTTAAGGCTTACAAACTATCTTGAATTGGCTGACTTTAAGGCAAATCTGTCTTTTGATTATCCATTCAATGTATATTTCGGGTTAAATAACAGCAATATGACTCTTTGCTCAATTATAGATAAAACTCTTGATGAAATAGACACAGAAACAATATCCACCCGTTGGATGAATAAAATTTATGACTATCGCGGGAATTTAGCGCGAACCAACCGAATGTATATAATTATCGGGAGCGTGCTGGGCGTTGTTTTGTTTATTATTGTTTTTATGTTTATTCAAAAGCGAAGGGCAGGGGCGCGGCTGGAAGCAATGGTGAAAGAGCGGACAAATGTGCTTAACAAACAGCATAATCTTATGAGGATGATCAATAATACTGCGACGGATCTGTTAGAATCAGACGTGTCTGAATATTTAAACGTTATCAGGCAAAGCATGGAAATACTTAGCGAATACTTAGATGTTGATCGCATTTATTTATGGCGCAACATCAAAAAAAGTGATGGAAAAGATTATTTTAAACTAGTCTGCAAGCAGGGAAAAGATGAAATAAAGTTTCCGGGCGATATTGAATACGCATACGCAGATTATCTTCCGAAATGGTATGATTTGTTTAAAAAAGGGATAATATTAAACGGTCCGATTGAGAGCATCCCCGATGGACAAAACCCGATTTTTAATGCTTTAGGCATATTATCTGTTTTAGCGATACCTATTCGGCTTAATGATAAATTTTGGGGTTTTGTCGGTTTTGACGACTGTCAAAAAAGTCGGATATTTCCTGAGTTTGATGTATTTGCGCTGCGTTCGTGGGGGCTTTTGGTGGTTGGGGCTTTCCAGCGTGGAGAGGTCACTTTAGAGCAGCGCATGACTTTAACTGAACTCCAAGCCGCCAACCGAGCAAAATCAATATTTTTAGCAAACATGAGCCATGAGATAAGAACGCCGATGAACAGCATTGTCGGGTTTTCCGAGCTTGCGATGGACGACAGCATCCCGCTGAAAACCAGGGAATACATTTTAAAAATCATGGAAAGCTCCGCGTGGCTGCTTCAGATCATCAATGATATTTTAGACATTTCAAAGATAGAATCCGGTAAAATGGAGCTTGAGAACATACCGTTCGACCTGCATGACATTTTTTCGCGCTGTCAGACGACCATAATGCCCAAGGCGGAGGAAAAGGGAATACGCCTATATTGTTATGCAGAACCTTCAGTCGGGAAAATGCTAGTGGGAGACCCGCTGCGCTTGCGTCAGGCATTGGTAAATATTCTTTCAAACGCCGTAAAATTCACCAATGTGGGAACAATAAAGCTTTCGGCATCTATAAAACATTCTGATGAAGAGTATACTACTATATATTTTGAGATCAAAGACAGCGGAATTGGAATGCGTCCGGAACAGATAGAAAGGATTTTTGACCCGTTTGTTCAGGCGGACATCAGCACCACCCGAAAATACGGAGGGACCGGATTAGGCTTGTCGATAACCAAAAATATAATAGAAATGATGGGAGGAACGCTGTCGGTAGAAAGCATCCCCGGAGTAGGCAGCAAGTTCAGCTTTGATTTAACATTCAACACAATAAGTGTGCAGTCCGATTTGTCAGCAGGAGAAGTTGTTATCAACGAATTTGAAAAACCGTGTTTTAAGGGAACGGTTTTGGTATGTGAAGACAATATCATGAATCAACAGGTCATCTGTGAACATTTATCCAGGGTAGGACTTAGATCTATTATCGCTCAAAACGGTAAAGAAGCTTTAGATAAGGTATTAGAGCGTATGCAGAATAACGAAAAGCCTTTTGATATCATATTTATGGATATACACATGCCGATTATGGACGGTCTTGAGGCCGCACCCAAAATTGCCGCCCTTGGTTCGGGAACGCCTATTGTGGCAATGACGGCGAACGTAATGTCCAACGATCTAGAGATTTATAAAGCGAGCGGCATGCCTGATTGCGTCAGCAAGCCGTTTACTTCACAAGAATTATGGCGTTGTCTTATGAAATACCTAAAGCCTGTGGAAAACGAGATAGTGAGTAAGAATAGCCGGGCGGAAGAAGATGAAAAATTATATGACATCATGTGCGTTAACTTTGTGAAAAGCAATCGCTCCATATTTGCTGATATCAAATCCGCTATCGAAAAAGGGGATCTAAAGCTAGCGCACAGGTTGGCACATACATTAAAAGGGAATGCCGCGCTTATCTCAAAAACCGAACTGCAAAATATTGCCGCTATAGTTGAACAGCTGTTAAAACAGGGTAAAAATCCGTCAGATGAACAATTAAAACATCTGGGGATTGAAATTAACACCGTTTTAAATGAGTTGATACCATTAGCGGAAAGCCGTCAAAAAAATGAAGCCGAAGCGTGCCAAAATGGTGATCCGCCTGATAAAGATCAGACTTTGAAACTGTTTAGAAAATTAGAGCCGATGCTAAAAAGCAGGAGAGCCGAAAGCCTTGGACTTTTAGACGAACTGCGTTTAATACCAGGCACTGATACGCTTAGAGAGCAGATAGGAGATTATGATTTTAAACCTGCGCTTGAAACGCTTGAGGAATTAATTTTGAATTTAGGTGAGAATGATGGAAGAAAATAGAGAAAACAGTATACTTATAGTTGACGACGAAAAAAACAATATATTAGCGCTTACCAATATGTTAAGCGCCGACTATAATATTTTAATCGCAAAAAACGGAAAAGATGCCATCGAAACGGCAAATGAGCAATTGCCAGATATTATTTTGCTAGATATAATTATGCCTGAAATGGACGGATATGAGGCGATTACGGCATTAAAAGATTCAGAAAAGACCAATAAGATACCAGTTATATTTATCACAGGGCTTAGTGATGAAAAGGATGTGGAAAAGGGTTTGGACCTTGGCGCCTCAGACTATATAACCAAGCCTTTTACACCTGTGGTAGTAAAGCTGCATATAAAAAATCAATTTCAAATATTAAAATATGCGCGTGCCATAGAACGGACAGGATTAAAAGACATTGAAATATTTTAATTAGAGAGGCGGCGATCTTGCACTATTCCGACTATAAAACGATACTTTCGCCTAAAAACGGCATTAACCTTTACCGGGGATGCACTCACGGATGCATTTACTGTGACAGTCGCAGTAATTGCTATCAAATCAATCACATCTTTGAGGATATCGAAGTAAAACGTGGTGCTCCGGTGATTTTTGAAAAAGAACTTAGAAAAAAAAGGAAACCATGCATGATAGGCACGGGTTCGATGTGTGATCCATATATCCATCTTGAATCAGAGCTGAAAATTACCAGAAAATGCCTTGAATTGGTTGAAAAATATGGGTTCGGGATAAGCATACTTACAAAGTCTGATCGCATAATGCGGGATATTGACATTCTTTACGCGATAAACGCAAAATCTAAGAGCATCGTGCAGATGACACTTACTACTTTTGACGAGGAATTGTGCCGAAAAATCGAGCCTAACGTTTCAACGACGCTTGAGCGGGTTAAGGTGCTTGAAACCATGCGCGAGGCGGAAATACCAACCGTGGTCTGGCTTGGCCCGGTTCTGCCTTTAATTAATGACAACGAAGAAAATTTGAAGGGAATTTTAGAATATTGCGTTAAATCAAAAGTTCGCGGGATTTTATGCTTTGGATTCGGACTGACACTAAGAGAAGGCAACCGAGAATATTTCTACAGCAGTTTAGATAGGCTTTTTCCGGAAATGAAGCAGAAGTATATCAAAAAATTTGGGAATAAATACAACTGTTTAAGCGACAACAACGATCGTTTAACGTCTATTTTTATTGATACGTGCCGGAGACACAACATATTTTATAAACTAAAAGATATTTTTGGATTTTTAAAAGATTTTCCCGAAAAAGAACAGATGTCTATTTTTGATTTTTGAGGACTAGAATATAGTTAATTCAAACATCTGCGGCGGAGTCGCTTACAATATTTTAACAAGCGTTTGCGGGTTATTGAAAATCACCCGCCGCCTAAGAGGAGTGTGACATGAACGCGGTTATAGCGATCAACTACAATATATTGCTGACGATTAGTTTTTTCAGCTTTCTGAGACAGGAGACCGGAAGCCCCATAACATTATAATAATCACCGTTGATTTTTTTTATCATCGTTGCGCCTTTGCCTTGGATTCCGTAGCCTCCGGCCTTATCGAACGGCTCTCCGCTTTTTACATAGTTTTCCATTTCATCTTCTGACAGCTGATAAAATTCAACTAAACTTTCCTCGTAAAATCTCGTTTCTTTTTTTGCCGATTTGATGCAAACACCTGTGAACACCGAGTGCGTCTTTCCGGAAAGAGCTCGTAGCATATTTAAAGCCTCGGAAACATTCCGGGGCTTTCCGTATATTTGGCTGTCGTATACAACTATAGTGTCAGCGGCGATAACAATGTCGTCAGGCAGCGTTTTAAAGATTTCATTTGCTTTTTGTCTCGCCAAAATCACGCACTGCTCAGAAGGAGCGATTCCTTCCGGCGTTTTTTCTTCGCCTTTTGGCGTTATAATCTCGAAAGGAATGTCCAAAAAGCCTAAAATCTCGGCCCTGCGTGGTGAGCCGCTCGCTAAAATAAGCATATAAACCTTCTTTTAAAAGAATTTCCACAACGTGCGCATTGCGGACGCTGTTTGCAAACAGCGCAATCCTGCCTTAACTT
>JAISVH010000037.1 GCA_031271685.1 Eubacterium sp.
AAAGTTTATGTTTGCTTGTGTTTCGCACTCATATTATTAAAGGTTCAGTTACGTCAAAGGATGCTTTTGCCCCGTAATGCTCAACGTTATTTTTATAATTATTTCCGAGCGAGTAAAACCTAAGGCTATCTTTTTCTTTATCAAAAATTTTTATTAATAACGTCTTGACCTTAACTAACTGTGCCGCGTCAAGGTTGCATTCAAACACGGAATTTTGTACCCTTTGACCGTAATTCATGCAGGTTTTCGCGATTTGCCGAAGCCTCTTTCTACCCTGGGCAGTTTCCGTGCTTACATCATAAGTAATTAGTACAAGCATATATTTGTCATTTCCAAAAAAACGGAGGATATTCCTCTAGATCACCTCGGATAAATCGCGCGAATAATAACGCTTGCACATAAGGAACTAGCCCCCACTCAACCTTTTCCTGCAAAAACGGATGCGTGAGTTCCTCTTGCTTTCGGTTCTGCCAAGCGCCTATAATTACTCGTCTTGTATCATCCTTTAAGAGAATAGTACCGTTTTCTTTGGCTTGGAATCCTTTCGAGTCAATCTGTCTCTTATTTATAAGAGATAAAACAAATCTGTCAGCTATAACTGAGCGAAATTCCTCCATTAAATCAAGAGCTAGAGATTTTCTGCCCGGTCGGTCACGGTGGAGAAAACCAACAAATGGATCTAGCCCCACACTTCGTATTGCGGAAGCTATATCATTTGCTAAAAGTGAATAAGTAAACGAAAGCATTGAATTTACATTATCGAGCGGTGGGCGGCGATTTCGCGTCTTAAAGAAAAAGTCCTCCTTGTTTTGCAAAATCAATTCATTAAATACCGAAAAATACCTTGTCGCCGCTTCTCCCTCAATACCACGGATTGACTCGAGATTGTCCGCTTGCCTAAGTGGTCCGATAGCATCAGCGATAAAACGAGATGCGGTCTTAACCCGTTCAACGTCAATCCTCATATCGTGGTCGCGTGTTGCTCGCTCAAGAACATATCGGCTGTTAAAAAGCTTTGCGGTTATTATATTTTTTGATATTGAAGAGCTTGCAATTAAATCATCAGCCATTCTGTACTGAGTTCTGCGGAGAACCACATTGCCCTTTTCCATTCCCGATACCTCAGCCAAAAAACGCCCGCTTGCGGTGAAAAACGAAAGAGACACGTTTCTTTCGGCGCAAGCGCCCATTAAAGCGGGCGATGCGCCCGTATACCCAAAAGTAACAATACCTTCCAGATTGTGTAGCGGCAGCCGCTTCAATTCCTCCCTGTCACGCATAGCGACAACATTTTCGCCGTCTAACGAAAGGTAAACGTCGGGAGTCGTAACATAAAATACATTTAGTAATTTTCTCATAACGTCAGCCTTTCTCAACGCATTCCAACAACGCGTTCTTAATATATTCCGAAGCGCTTTTCCCGTTAACAGACTTCGGTAGGCACTGCTCATAAAAAGAACACTTCATGCAGGATTTAGAAGCTTTTACCTTAGGTGTGTAACGACGCTTATAGTAATCACGCATTTCGGAAAGCATGGTCTTAGCTTTTTCGCGCAAATCATCGCTTATGTTCACATATTCTCTGCGTTTTGTTTCGCCGTAATAAAGACAGCTTTTTTCCATTTTTTTACAGCCGAGCATTTCCTCAAGGCACATTGCCTGTAAGGTAAGCTGCATTCTGTCGCAATCGTTGTATTTAGATTTGCCGTGCTTATACTCGACTATGATCGGATACCATTTTCCGTGATGTCCTCTCAAATTTACGCCGATGTCGTCGTTCTTATGGAATTCAACTATATCACATTGACCAGAAACGCCAAGTTCGCCGGAATGCACCGCGATTTCTCGCGATACAATTACATCTCCGCGTTTTTCGGTGAAAAACGGGTCGTGGGCTTTTTCGTGTATTACACGCCCCTCTGCGGTAAGACGATTTTCCACCCACAACTCTTCAATATGTATTAACGCCCACTGACGACGGCAAAAAGCAAAATGTTGTATACCAGACAGAAGGAGATAGTCGTCTTCGTCATACATGATTAAACTCCATCAATTTCGGCGCGCTCTACACCGTTAAGGTCCTCTGATTTATAGCTTCCGTCATTGTTAACTTTCAAGCTTCGGTGAACCTGAGCGGAGGACAGGGTTTTACCAGTATGCGTCCACCATATTAGCTTTATTATCTCCATGCTGCCAGCAGGACGTGCGGAGGATTCATCGTTATTAAACATTTTCAATATTGCTTGCTTAATTTTCTCCGCATCCTCATCGGAAAAGCCTGTCTTTTCCGCAAGTTGGCGGTTGATGCTGCCAAACGTGACGTAAACGCCCTGGTGTACACGGTGCTTCATTCCGATTGTGTCACTTGCTTTTTTGTTTGGATTTTTTTCATCTGTTTCAAGATTAACGCTTTTTGTTATTTGAAGGCTTTCGACATCGACGGCTTCAAGGCTGAACGCGCTCTGAATGCTCACTGGCCCCCTAACCGCAATGGATACGCCTGCCTCTTTGTCACTTTTCCCTTTGAACGCCAATACCTGCCCGAAAGCTCTTACGTCAAGCCATTCGCCGCAGGCGGTTTTGGAAACGTCGTCGTGTGAGGCTTTTTTATCGAGAGCTGATATAGCCGGATTTGTGTCAAATCTTTCTCTTATGCTACGGCATTCGTCATTTTTGTAATCATCGGACTGTACAAATATTTTTTCTCCGTTATCCAACAGTCTGTTTCTAATTTTCCGTTTTAAACAGACGTCGCTAATTTCGCCGTGGCCATCATAATTTGTTCGAGGTCGGTTTCCGTTTAACGGGTCACCGTTGGGATTGGCGTTTTTAACTCCAATGATAATCGCGAAATCGATCTTGTTGCTAAGCATTTTTTGCTTCCTCCTGATTATTTTTATTGTTTAAGGCTCTTCTCTGCAATGAATAACCTAAAAGATACACGCCATTCAGCGGTTTATCGCTCTCGTATTCGCCGTTCTTAAAAAGCGACATAACTTCATCAATTTGCCTCTGATACCAGTCGGCACCATTAAGGCGCTGAATATACGGACTTAATTGCCGGTAGATTATTTCCCACGTCTTTAAAGGCTTTGTCGCGAACGCAGCCATATACCTAACCGAGTTTGTAGGGCGCTTGTCGGTATCGTTGATCTGATCCTGCAAGAATCTCGCATGACCCTCTAGCTTGTCCGCTATCGCTAGTAGCCTGCCGTAAAGATAGTCGCGGTCACTCCTAGTTTTTTCAAGCTCCAATTTAAAATCCTCCTTTTTATCAATATAATATTTTCGCATAATTGCGCAGGTAACATTCATCGCTCTTTCCCATGAATACTTATCCCAACCGCCGTCGGTCTTGTCATAGGAGAAAGGGTTGGAAACCCTTTTTACGGAGGCGGATACCCACGCGCCGTCAAAATTCTCACCGTTTAATATAAAGCTTAGAATACGGCTTCTCGCTTGTTTTTTAATCTTAACATAACCGTCGCCCTTCGGATCCCCGTATACGGCGGCAATAATTCTGTCGGTACTCGGCGCTGAAATATACTCTTGCCCTTTGTACCAAAAGCACCAGCAACAGGTTTCATGCCAATTTATTATACGCTCCACGTATTCGTTTTCCGGCAGGTTTTTATAAAAAGTGACCGCCATTCTGCCGGTAGTTGCCGCGTCCACTGCCATAACTGCAACACGGCGTTTTGCGCTATTAAGATGGTTCGTGCCGCCTTTTCCTACAATAGCTTTTTTTAATGCCTTTGCATAATCAAAATTCAATATGCCGCCCGCGTCAATCACTTTATCTCTTTCTGTTTTGGTTTCATCGCAGTAAATATCCACAGAGTCTCCTAGCGGCGAAGCCAACTTACCCCCGTCATCCGTTGACCACGCAATAATAGCTTGCGTGTCGCATTTATATCCTTGAGTGGAAATAAGATACTTTAGCATAGCATGAGATTGATGACTTGCTTTTTCTCCCACCGCGCTTGCTTGATTCGCTTGGTCAAACCGCCCTCTATATGTAAAGTTAGTCTCGTCATTGCAACTTATTAACTTTGCGTTGCTCGTTGACGGATTGATATTTTTAGGGTGCTTTACCCTTATAGCGTCTGTCTCGCCAGTTGCATAGCACAATGATTCTTCCTTTTCATCATTCTGACCGCAGTATTTTATCCAAGTCTCTGAAACTGTGTTATCTTTCCATAACTCACTAAAACTTAGATCATTGCTTTCCGGCATTTCAACAGAAAAGCGAACAAAGAGCTTGTCGTCTGTTTTTATTCCGTTCCTTTTTAAGTCTTCTTTAAGAGTATTCTTAAAAATATATTTATACACCGCTTCAACCTTAGGGTGAAGTTCACACCAACCTGATAATAATTTAAGATATTCTTCCCGCTTTTCTTTATTTGCCGAAAGATATCCGATTTCTTCGTGCAAAGGATGTGGCGCGATACAGGCACCTGCGCGAGAAGCAGAATTTTCGGTGCAAGGAATTGTAATGCTGAATTTATCGCTTTTTTCACCGTTTGCGCGACGGAAATTGCCTTCTACATCAATCACTATGCAAATATCTGTGTTCTTCGTCATATGGTTCGGCGGTAAAAGGGCGTTACCTTTCTCATCCGTTATTCCGACAATATTTTGCACGTTGGCATAGGTTTGGGCTAAATCCCTCATCCAGCTCAATCAAAATCACCTTCTTCCTCTATTTTAAAATTTTTATCGCAGGAAAAGCGTTTAAAGCTGTATTTTTCTCCATATTCGCGGACAGTGCGGCAAAGCATACCCGCATCGCGCGGATCGCCGAATTCTATAACGCCGTTTTTCATAACCTGCCGCCACAGACGCACGCCAAGCTCATTTTTCCCTGTTTCATCGGGATAGTCAAATCCATGGAACATTATGCCGAAATCTACTTCTCCATAATCCTGTCCATCTGGCAGTTTTTCATAAAAGCTCTCACAATCGCCGAAAGCGCAAGGCTCAACATAGCCCTGACATTCGCGTGTTCCGAGAAACACGTCACGCCGTCCGCCTTGACAGATACAACGCTGAGCAATGTTGTGATGCTTATGCTCGTTCCTGTCCTCCGATAGTTCCGGCCGTTGATCATTCCATTCGAAGTGTGCCATTACCTGATATTCCGCGTCCTTAAGATAGGTGTAATAAGCGAGATCGTTTCCGCCGCTCATTCTTATCGGCCGAATACCCTTGCTTTCAGTTATTATACGGTTCATAACCCTCACCTTGTCGATGCGCCAAATGAATGTAGGCTTCCAGTAAACGCTTTCGATAATACCTTTCAGAGCCTGATAGGTAGGTGTTTGGTAGCTAAGCTTTTCTCCGCCTGACCGTGTTATCGGATCGGAAAAAAGCGCATATTTACCGTATACCTTGAATTCCACTGTGTTTCTCTTTTTCTCCATAACATTCCCCTTTAACACTTAATATAGCGTCTATAATCAAACGCATTCATTTCCAAGCTTTCCGTTTATATCAAACCCGAAAGCCACATTGTAACAACTCGGCGTTAAAATCTCCAATCCACAGTAATTAGTATAGTCTATCCTTCCATTGTTCCTCATTTCCTCATAGTCCCTTTTATAGAGCGAAACGCTGTATTTACCGAGTTTTTTTAGCACTTCGCGTTTTTTATGTAAATTGTCGGTATTTTTAAATTCATCTAATAATCTCACGCTTTCTTTATACTCAACGATGACGTCTGTTTGCCCTTTTTCAATCACATAAAATTCGTCCGCGGCGGAACGTATAGCCGGCCTTAACTCAATCGATGCTTGATTCCCTATATTATCTAGGTTTTTTGTGCCGCGAAGGTTATATGACAGTAAATCATAAATCGAACCTCCCGTGATGTTAAAATCCATTTCGTCCTTGCGTTCAAAGAAATAGTGTCTGTAATATTTGGCGATATCCTCAGTGTTTCCATCCATAAACAAGCGCTGTGTTATCTCCGCTCCGATTTTTATATCTGGCAACCTGCTTAGATTTTCGTCATTGATATTTACAACGTAAACGTTTTGCGGTCCGCCAAATTCCCCGTGGCGGTTACAGCGCCCCGCCGCCTGATAAATGCTGTCAAGACCCGCAATATCCTTGACGACGCACTCGAATGAAATATCAACCCCCGCCTCAATCAGCTGGGTGGATACGCATATTATAGGTTCGTTACTATTAAGTTTCTCCCTTACCGTATTTATAACGTCATCGCGATGTGCGGAACACATGCCTGTGCTTAGATGGAGTACTGGAGTTCCCATGAACTTCAACTCTTCACACAATGATTTGGCCGCTTTTTTTGTGTTTACAATCACAAGCGTTGAATTTCTGTGTTTGTCCACGATGAATTCCGCAAGCTCACGATAAGTCCAGCCTGACATGGTTAACTCATTGATTATCGTGTAACGCTTAGGCGGCTCAATATATTCCGTCAGCGAAGGATTTTCAGAGAAAATAATCTTTCTTTCGGCGCTTTCAAACGGCGGCTGAGTGGCAGTGCAAAGCAAAATCGTACTCCCGCATGCCGAGTTTAAAAAATTCAACGTCGAGTTAAAAAGGTGGATGCATTTTATGGGTATGCTTTGCGCTTCATCAAATATAATGACGCTTTTCGCCATGTTATGAAGTTTTCTTAAATCACTTCCTTTGGCCGAGAAAACACTTTCAAGAAACTGCACCTGAGTGGTGAGAATAATGGTTGCTCCCCAACGATCGGTATGTAATTTGTAATTTTGTTCATTGTCAGGAAAAAAGTTGGAGTGATGTTCAATGACCAAATTGTCGTCGGCATCAAGAGCACTGCGGATTTCCTTCGCGGTTTGACTTAATATAGAAAGGTATGGGATGACGTAAATAATCCTGTCTAGTTTATGCTTTTTGGCATGCTCAAGAGCAAAGCGCAGGCTCGAAAGAGTTTTCCCTCCTCCTGTGGGTACCTCGAGTTTATATATCCCCGTATTTCGTAAGCCCGCTTTTCTGCAGTCATCCGATACCTTTACACGCAACTCGGTCATTTGTGAATTTTTATTTTTGGCTGAAAGCTCTGACACCCTTTTTTCAAGCCGTGTAATGAACTCCTGCCAATCGGGAATAGCCGGCAAATAGTTCATATCGCTCTCAAACAAATATGCGTCCAGTCTATCGGAATCGACAAGGCATGAATAAGCAAGTTTTATGAGCATTGACGCGAAAAAAGGCTTGTCTGCGCCGCGAGCTTTATTTAAAACTTGTACAATTTCGTTCTTAATAGTGTTTAAATCAATTTGTGTTGATTCTAAATTGTCAAGGAAATCAAAATCATTGTTAACAGCCGACAATTTTTCATTAATTGGCGTTTTCCCTTCGGGTGATATATTGTCGTGTAAACTGCCATGATGAGCAAGGATGATATTACCGAGTATTTCAGAAGCAGGTTGGAATTCTAAAGTTTCCTCAAAAGCGTATCGCGCTCCATAAATACTGTGAGGTATCGTTTTTTTCGGACTTTTTTGCAGATATTCCTGCCATTCGGCGGTTGATTTTCCGATGTCATGTAGAAGTCCCGCAATTCGCATAAGTTCACCAATACCACACTTGCTTCCAAATTCATAAGCGTATTTCGAAACTTTTGATAAATGCATTTCCAATGTTTGTCTGCGACCGTCGTCGGTTATTCTTGCAAGCGCGGGTTCTTTTATTGAGACGAAGTCAGTTTTCATATCTTAAAATCCTTTCTTTTTTAATAAGTCATAATTATACTGCAACATATTGTTCATCTATCTACAACGTCATTACAACCATACAAATCAATGCCGATTATCATGTGCAAGATTTTGTTGATGATATACCCTTTCTGCCTAACCTTGATAAAAAACAAATGTCGAAACTGTGAACGCTTTATTCCTGTTCGTGGGGAAATATGTAAAAAAGATTCTTTAAAGCATAACAAAGAATAAGCATATCGCACAATATGCCTTTGTCACCCAATAACAATATTTTTAATGGAGATTAGTATTACTGCTCAGCTTATTTAAATATTCGGTGTAATCATAAAGACCGCGCACAACTTTTTCTCCGGTCCGTGAAACACGAATTGAAATTTTAGAGTTATTAATAATAAAACTAATTAATGAATCGTATAGATGAATATGCTTGTCTATGATTTCTTTAAAACCTGTCTGGTCTATCGGTTCTTCCCAAAAATATTTTCTTTCATTATTTATATCCTTACATAATTTTTTTAAAGGTAGCGGAGATAAAAACCATTGTTTAAAATTATCAATTTCAATGCTATCGGCTCCAAAAGGAATTTTGTCAACGCTTAGTGACGTAAAAAACTTGCTTGTCTTTGCCGAAGAGTTCGCAGGGAAAGCCGGGAAATAGTTACCGCTGATTTTTTTATTTTTAAAACGTTCATAGCTATTATCAATTATGTTTTTTATTATTAAATAATAGCTATAGTCGTCTATTTCAGGCAAAGAATATTCCGACACAGACAACTGATATACTTTAATTAAACAATTTTTTCTATTTACACTTTCGAATACCGCAAGTTTGCTATAGTTCAATTTCTGCAGCCTTTCGAACGGATTGCACACAATAACGCTTTTAAATAATTCATCAAGGTTTTTATACTTTTTAATTTTATCATTGATTTGCAACACGTCGTCAAAGTCTTTGGGATTTGCATCAATATACCAATGATTGGTTTTATCTTTAGCTATGTATTCTTTTAGCGGATGCTGGATTTCATAAATGCTCAGATTTTTATCATCAGATAAATTATCAAATCGCACGCAGTCTAAATTTTTATTTTGCAGTAACGGGTTTTCTTTTATCTTATATATTCCTGATGTTAGATATTCTAGCATCAGCATTTTATAAAACGTGCTTGATAATTTTTCATACAGCTTATTACTGTCCGGGAATTCAAGCAAGTCGCCTAACATAGACCTAAATGCGACGGTTAAATGCCGGCGCAAACACTTTTCGCTTGTTTGTTTTACGCGGCCGCGGTTGATTTCCACGATATTGTTTGCTTCGCCGCTCATAATATTTATCTCGCATTCATATCCTGGGATTTCTAATAATTCAGCTAAAGAAGACACGCTATAATAGTCATAAAATCTAATGCCGCGATAGTATAAACGAGGCTTAGAGACATTTGTGCCTCCTGTAAAGATATATTTTATCATAACGCATTTGATCTCGCAGTCAGCATCGGTTTTATCAGGATTATACCAGTAATGTATTTCTTTTTTGTCTTCGGGAATACAAAGCGAGTTGTTATCTTTTTCTACATGCCATATGCCCATACTATCTATATCCAAGCAGATATTTATATTTTCTTTTTCATTATCACCCATGAATGAAAATTCAAAATTTATAGGGATAAAATCTTTAAAAAACGTATCTTTTATATACAGCTTAAACCTTTCAAAAATATATCTTGAATAATTAAAAATAAAGTTTTCTGTTAGATTGCCTGAATCTGAAAAACTACTAAATATTTTTTTTAAAAATAACGAGCCTTCCCCTAAATTTATTTCAATTTCAATCATTGTCCCGAAAGGATATGGCTTGTCAAAATCTTCCCAATCCTCACATATATATCTTTTATCACTGTTTTTTTCTTCTCTTTCAAAATATGATATATCGCCGCCAAGTCTTGTGCTATTTAATACGATCCTTCGCTGCATTAGCTTTCCGTTTTCCGTCTTAGACGGCCGGCTTTTTATGGTGAAAAAATCGGTGACAAGAAACGCCGACTGCATCCCGATTCCAAAATTTCCGGTCGGCTTAAGCCATTCGGGCATTTTTTCAATTTCGTCTTCTAATTTTGCGTCGACGATTGCCCCAATATGTCTCATTTTACTTAGCCGCGACCGAGTTATTCCAATCCCCCTGTCTTCAATTTTGATAACAAATTTTTGGCCTTCATAGCATTTTTTTAGTGAAATAGAAACATTTACGACGCAATCGCTGAATATGTCGTTGCACATAATATTTTTTATATAATCCGGCAAATCAATTTTGTCATCCTTTTTCATGTCTCTTAGCGATCGATATATTTTAATTTTTGTCGCGTCAACGGCATTTTGAATGAATTCTCGCAAAAATACGAACTGTGAGTCGTCATATAATCCGCTGCCTTCAATAATATCTGATGATCGTTTTGGGCTTATTTCATAGCGAAATTCAAAATCCTTCTCTTCAAACTCTTCGCCGTCGATAAGTATGCGCAGCCTGCTTGGAACAGCTATGCAGCCCGGAAAATCTTCCGGTTTAATTTCATCCCACATATGGCGGAACTCTTGGGCGTTTAACCTTATATATCCCATCCATTTCTGCATCTCTTTTGCGGCTTTTATAGTAAATATTTTTGCCGACTCTTTTATATTCTTATTTTCATTGCATTTCTCGCACTTTTTAGCTTCGATACAATCGCCATATTTTTCGTTTTTGCTATGTTTCTCATTTTGTCCTTTTTTAAACCAATGGCGGTTTAATATTTGGCTTATCATTTTAGAATCGAACCTTGACGTAATGCAAATTTTATCAGGATTTACCAATATTTCGGATACG
Source organism: Eubacterium sp. (assembly GCA_031271685.1). Lineage (GTDB taxonomy): Bacteria > Bacillota > Clostridia > Oscillospirales > Ruminococcaceae > Ruminiclostridium_E. The sequence goes on from JAISVH010000037.1 coordinate 10,579, forward strand.
GACAGATCCTTAAGCAAATATGGTATATTATCAGTGCTCGTTTTAAGCAGCGCCTCTAGCTGATAGGGGTTAAATCGAGTGGTATCCATATCAAGCAAATCGCCGATCCTCAAAAGCGCAGCAATAAACGAAGGGTTTATATAATCTCTGTTAAATCCGTTTTGTCTGCGCTTTAATTTGTCCCTTACCTTACTCCAGTCTCCGCAATGAAAAAGGTCTATCTCAGCTACCGCGTACCTCATGTGCGCCGGGATAATATCTTTTTCCACATCTTCGTGAATGCGTTCAAGCAATTTTTCATAGCTTCGCTCGGCGTGTTTTTCGCGAAACCAACTTTCGACTATCCTATTAAAATAAAAACCGGCCAGTGTAAAGTTTTTTCCGAATAAATTGCTTATATAGCGTTCGTCTTTTAAATTTATGTCGTTATTAAACTGTTCCCAAAACAAAAATGCCGAACGGTCGGGGCTTTCTGCTTGTGAATACGGATATGACGCGGTATTTTTCATTTTTGAAACATATTCTTTAAAATCCTCGTTTTCTAACAACTCCTTAGCTTTTTCTTTGCTAAGTCTGGCGTCTGAAAAAAGCTTGTGCTTTTCGTCCATATTGACGCACATGCCCAAATCATGAGTATAGGCGCACTGCAGAACCATCCATGCGTTGCTGGGCGAAAGCAGACGGATTCTGTTTTCACCCAAAAGACGCTCGATGTTTTCGATTATTTTTTCTGAGTGTCTGCAATCGTGCAGACTGTATTCATCGAAAGTGTTGGTCACACTTTCAAGCATACGCTTGTATTCCTGCTTTTCGGTTACCCAACTGCTCCACAGATAATGATATTCCGCATGCTGCTCAAAACTTTGCAAGTGGCGTTCCAACGTGTATTTTACCGCGGGGTTAGGCAAGCTTGTCCCGGACAGTTGTAAATTGTTAAACGATAGATTATTTTGCATGTTGTTGCCGCCAATATTATCGTGTATATCGTTCATGTCATATCCTCACGTTATAGTAAATAAATTTTATTTTATTAAACCGAAAACAAATTTTTAAAAAAAGTTTGGCGTTAATAGTTGACATCTGTTTCGATCGCCGCTGCAGGCGACTAGAAACAGGGCATTTGAGCGAATAAACTGTCCGGGCGGCTCCGCCGCGGATGTTTGAACAAGACTAGACGAAGCGCTAAGGATTTAAAGCTCTCCGAGGGCTTTTAAAAGTTCTTCAGACGTGCCTTCGCCACGTTTTTTTATTATATTTATATCCGGATAATCGTCTAAAAATTTATTTTCTTTGATTGCCTCAAAGTGTCCTGTGATCAATATTATTTTTTTATGCAGATTTTTAAATCTGTCGTCACTGTTGTTTCGGATGATATGTTTATAATAATACCAGCCATATAATATATTTCCACCTATGGGGGGCATAGGATATTCCTCTGACTTTTCCTCATTTTTATAAAACATAGCGGAGATTATTTTCTTATAATCTTCAATGGGTATAAGGCCCGTATCGATTTGCAGATCCATTATATAACCGTAAAACCTATCTTTTTCGTCCGCTTCAATATCATCAAGTAAAAGCGCGTTAAAATCAATAATGTTGCTCACATACTCGCAGTCATAACCATGATTTTTCAATATTTTTAAAGTGCCTATGGCAACGTCTTGCTCATCTTCTAATAAAAGAATTTTTTTCATGTTAAATCCTCCTCTGTTTTATCAAACGATGGGTTAAACGGTATAGACATTTTAAAAGTGACGGCATAAGTAGGCTGTTCGCACATCAGTTTTACACGGTCAAAGGTAATCACTTCTTTTTTTATTTTTTCTGACATTTCCCGTCCGGTAATGTCAGTCCTATAAATTTCTTCGTATAAGGTAGTTTTTTCTTCTTTTTTCGCCACCGGGTTAATGTCATAAAATTCTTTATCGTTAAATGTTTTCAAGCGTGATAATTCTTTTTCTGATATATCATCTATATATTCATATATTTTTTCTTTGTGCCGATCATAGAATTTAAACTTGTCGTCTTCATGAAGCTCTTGTATAAAGTTTAAATTATATCTGGATTTTAACCCTATTTCTTTGCCGTTTTCATCTTTTTCACCTATCACTCCGGTTTCCAGTTTAAGTTTTCCGTCATGAAGCTCGGCATATTTTTTTGCGTTCCACAACCCTATTCCTTGGCCAGGCCGGTTATTGTCCCCGCGCTTTCCTCTTTCAAATATGGTTTCCGCCATCTCTTTTTTGATGCCGGTACAATAATTTGTTACACGGAAAACATGATATTTTTTTCCTGATATATTTTCAATCATATGTTCCAAATAAATATTAGTTAGCTCATAAGCAAATTTAAACGCGTTTTCTATAAGGTTAGTCAACGCCCTCTCTATCATCACTGGATCGGCGTTCATTTTATCATCTTCATATGGCCAACTCATGAAAAGCTTTCTTTGCCCGTGAAACCTGAAAAATGGGTTGTTGAACTGCCGTCTAAAATTCTTAAGGAATTGTGTATAGGGAATGAATTCTTTAGGTTCTGCTTTCTCTTTTAAATTTCCTTGCTCTAAAACTCTTTGCAGAAAACCTATAGATGTGGCGCAGTTTTGCATTTGCATACGATATTCCATGCAATTATTTTTAAAATCTACGCGAATGTTTTTGTCGCCTAACTTTTCAAGCGCTTCAAGCCTGAAAACATTATTTCTTTCGGCATCCAAAATATCCCATTCAAAGGCTCTATTATGCAGGTCTAAAACATATGATTTTTGTGCCAAATCGTGAATTGACGTTTCTGAAAAAGATTTTATCTTCATACTGTTAAGAAACGCTACTCGCGTGACTATTAAGGCGCGGCACAACGATATAATCGAAGTGAAAAATCCGTCGTGTATGTTATCGCCGTTATTGTTTTTAACATTGTCATACCACTTTTTATTCCACTCGACCAACACGCCGAAAAAATGCTGCTTGTCTTTGCTCCCATAAAACGATGTGTTTTCTTTATTATCATCTTCTATTCTATATCCGTTTTTAAACGATAAATTTTCAAGCGGAATGTTATACTTATCTTCCTCTTTTATGCTATCGGATTTAATATATACATTGGTTTTGGTGTGTTCGATTTCGTTATTTGAATCATTTTGTTTTATTTTAATCGACGGAAAATAATTAGAATCTAAATTAACGGTCATAGATAAATCAGGCATAAACAGAATGAAATAGTTAACCCAAAATTTTTCAGCCAAATCTTTAAAAATATTAATTATTGTCGTATTCCACTTTTCTCCCTCTTTTTCAATATGCTCGTCGTTCTTAAAAGCATACTTAGTTTGCAAATTTGTTTGCAAATTAAACAGATATTCACGCCTGTTCAGCTTTACCCGTTGGTGCATGCGATAAATAAAATCTCCTAATGCTTTGCCTATCTTATTAAAAAGGTCATCTACAGAATCAAAATATCTTCCGTTAGTTTGAGCGTCTTTTATTATTTCTTGGTCAATACCCTCTAAATCGTCTTTAAATACATATTGACCAAACAAGAGCATACCCATTAGTCCTTTTTTATTAAGTCCTGTAAAAATAGGTATAATAAACTCCTTAAATCCTGTTTGTTCGCAGCTATATTGATGATATAGCAAACTAAACTCACCCGCTTTATACGCTTTGTATCTGTCTCCTATTTCATAATTAATTTTAATTTTTTCAAAATCGTTTTTTTCATTTGTGTCAATTTTATTGTAAAGGATGTTGATGTGATTAATGTCACGTTTAAAACATTCATTGTCAAAACTTTTGTCTTCATTTCTTTTTAATGTGCAGATATCTTCTGTGCCTGTTAAATCCGCTCTTAAATAATGATATAATTTATTATCATCAGTTTTATGATATCCGCTGATATGAGACCCTCGGTATTCAGGTTTGTTAAAATTTTTTGCTTTTTCAAAATTGGCTTCACAGTCGATTTTTTCAAAAAACATAACCCGCCGATTAATTTCAGTTCTTAAATCTGCTAGGCTCCCCCGCATAAACGATTCGGATAAAATGCCGCAATTAAAGCACCAGTCAAGTATAGTTCGATCGTCATTTTCAAAGTTTACGTATTTACACTGGGCATCTTCCAGAATACAAATGCGCCTGGGCACTCGCGGATATCTTTTCCTTTTACAATTTTCCATTTTGCATATTTCCTTTCAATGTTTTATAAAACGTTTACATTTTTCAAAATACTATATAAACACTGAGATTTGCCGCAGTGCGCCACTTTCAGCGGCGGGCGTAAACATTGAGTTCACTTAAATATTTGCGCAATTTGCCTTAACTATATTGTTTTTATTATACCTTTTTAATCGACAAAAGTCAACACTATAAGACGCTTTTTTATTAAGATTTTTTTAATAAACAATTAGAGTCTGTTAACATAAAATTGCGTCAAATATCATAGCAAAAATGAAAATGCCTTTAAATATAATATCAAGTTTATTATAACATGCAAAAACCTTACGAAAGCGCTTAATTCTCAGAAAAAATCTATCTACTTAATTCCTCTAGACTGCTCGCCGCTCTTTTTCAATGCGCCGGTCTCATCGGGGTGAACCTTTACTGACGTGCTGTCAATACAAACAAATTCTATGCGAATATCTATTATATTTTCGTTTTGCAAAGCTGCGAAAAAAACAGCTAACGTGCCGTTTTTGCACCATCTGTTAAGCCGCGAATCTGTCCGCGAAGAATACTGCAAACTGGCTGTAAGCTATACCCCAATCCCGTATCGGCATTGTTCCACTGGGATTTTAAATAAATTTGTACAAATATTAATGTAGTTGGCAATACTAACAAAAGAAACGGCGAACTTTCATTCACCGTTCCATCGTTTAAGCCACGGCAAGCGTCGAGTTGCCCTCCGGCAGAACTCTGTTTTTACCGCAGTAAAAGTATTTGTTGTTTTTGGCAGATTATTTTATTTACACTGAAAAATTTTCAGAACCGATAAATCCCATAAAAACACCCATTGAACAGCTCACTAGCTTTCAAGTATTCTTTCAAATTCTTTTATCGCTGCTTTGTGCAATAGTTTGCGGGTATAATCAGGATTATAGTTTATCAATTCACCAATTTCATACCAGTCCTTTCCGTTTATGTATCTGTGCATTAGCAGTGTAGATAATACCCTATTTTTTAGTTTCATTATATTATCGATTATTTCAGATTTTAATTCTAGCGCCTGCTTCTCATAATCGTCAATACTTTCTTGTAAAGTCGCCAGTTTAATACCGATATTAGCAGTCCTGTCTGATTTTGCTCCGAATCCTAGCACAGAGTCAAGTCTTACCCCTGACAGTGCGCTGTCACACAATTGTTTTTGCTGTTCCCTAAGAGCCGCTATCAGCTTGTCAATATCGCCAGCCTGGTTTAAATATTCAATAGCTTTCATATTTTTTTGCCCCCTATTATGCATGTCATTTCCATGTTTATATTATCATAAAATTGGTGACATGAAGTGACAATCATTGCTTTTTAAAACACTTGTCCCTTTTTGTCACTTAAACGTATTACTCCTGCCCCAAACACTCGACAATTATTACCTGTCTTTTTTGCCTAATGTTTGGTGCAGGAGTAATAGTAAATATACGCTTATTTTATATGGCTTTCATAGAATCGAATTTTATAAACGCGTTTTGTCCCCCGTCTCTTAGGCTGCAGGGTTCATAATGACGTATAGTAAATTAACTTAGAAAGCATCAAAAATAATGATGCAAAATACCATGCGGTTTTACATAAATTATTTTTGCTTGTTTTCAAGTTATTTTACTATACGTCAGCGGCGGGTGATTTTCAAGCACCCGCCAACGCTTGTTAAAACACCGGAAGCGGCTCTGCCGCAGATGTTTGAAAAATTATTTAAATTTATTTCATGCCTTGCAAAATTCTCAAATTTAGTGTAGAATAATAATATGAAAAATATATTAAGAGTGTTCGGCTATGCTAAGTCATGGCGAAAATATTTGGTAGCGTCTACTATAGCTTTGTTTCTTATGGCCGGGATCAATCTTTTCTCCCCATATATCACGAAACGAATCATTGCTATACTTGAAACTATTTCAGAAAGCAGAATTTCTGACTTTGAACAAGTCGGTTATGCTGACGAGCAATTGAATAAAATAATTACTCTTGCGGCTTTATTAGCTATCTGCTTCGCTGCGCGCGCATTTTTTCGCTTTGTGAATAATTATTTCTCTCATGTCGCTTCATGGCAGTTGGTAAGCCGACTGCGTTCTACGCTGTATGATCATCTGCAAAAGCTTTCAATGAGCTATTATCAAGACAAGCAAACCGGTCAGCTCATGTCCAATGTAGTAAATGACACTTCTACTTTTGAAAATATGATAGCCCACGCTATCCCCGAAATAATCACTAACGTGATAACGCTTACCGGGGTATTGGTGATTTTGTTTTTAATAAATCCATTTCTCACATTGCTCGTTTGTATTCCTATCCCTCTTATAGCTTTTCTTTCCGTAACTCTAAGGAAAATACGTCGCTTTTTCCGAGAGGGACAGGCGAAGATTGCCGAACTGAACGCGGTATTGCAGGACAACTTTTCCGGGATAAAGGAAATTCAAATTTTTAATAAACAAAATACTGAGTATAAGCGTGTAAAAAAGAAAGCCGGGGAGCATTCGAATGCGATAATAAAAGCGTTGTTCTATTCCGGGATTTTAAACCCTACCGTTGAATTCATAATGTCGCTCGGAACTGTCGTGGTGTTGATAGCAGGATCGTATCTCGCGTTAAAAGCAAATTTAAAGGTGTCTGATGTAGTGGCCTTTTTGCTTTATCTAAATATACTCTATGCCCCTATAACAACATTAACCCGTATAATTGAGGATATGCAACAGGCTTTGGCCGGAGCCGAGCGTGTTTTTGCCGTGTTGGATACCGAGCCGGATATTAAGGATATTCCAGGCGCGAAAAACGTTGGGCATCTTTCCGGTCAAATTGAGTTTAAAAACGTAAGCTTTTCTTACAATGACGACGTTCAGGTGTTGGACGATATAAGTTTTGAAATTAAGTCCGGTCAAATGATAGCGATAGTTGGCCCGACCGGTGTGGGAAAAAGTACGATTTCCGGTCTTATTGCCAGGTTTTATGATCCTACTAGCGGCATTATCTCAATGGATGGAATCGATATTAAAAACTTAACGTTAAATAGTCTTCGCAACCAGTTGAGCATAGTACTTCAGGATGTATTTTTGTTTAATGGCACAATAGCCGAAAACATTGCATATGGCTGCGCCGATGCTTCCAGCAGTGATTCAGAAACTGCCGAAAAAATCAAACAAGCCGCTAAAATCGGTTGTATTGATGAATACATAAGTTCATTGCCAGAAGGTTATGATACTTTTATCGGCGAACGCGGAGTAAGGCTAAGCGGGGGCCAAAAACAGCGCATTTCGATAGCCAGATCAATATTGCGCGATACCCCCATTTTACTGTTGGATGAAGCTACGTCTTCGGTAGATACCGAAACCGAGCGCGAAATTCAAAACGCCATAGATAAAATCGCTGGATCTCGTACCTTGATAGTTATTGCCCATAGACTTTCTACTATTAAAAAAGCAGACATTATTTTAGTTCTTCAAAACGGTAAAATAGTTGAGCGAGGCAATCATGAAGAGCTGATAAAACACGAAGGGGTATATGCCAATCTCTGTAAAATCCAAAATCTTGACTTTTACGATAATATATGATAATATATTCAAAATAGTATTTTATTGGAGGGAACAAAATGGCAAAGGTATTAGTTGAAACATCCGCGCGGCACGTTCATGTTTCTAAAGAGGATTTAGAAATTCTTTTCGGCCCGGGAGCTACCCTTACCGAAAAAAAAAGGCTCTCACAGCCTACGGAGTTTGTCAGCGAAGAAAGAGTAACGGTGATCGGACCTAAAAAAGAGTTAGCAAATGTCTCAATTTTAGGGCCTTGCCGCAAAGCAACCCAAATTGAGCTTTCAGCCACCGATGCGCGAGGCATAGGCGTTAAAATTGAAGTGCGCGAATCAGGTGATATATCCGGAACCCCCGGCTGCATACTTCGGGGCCCGCACGGCGAAATCGTTATGAAAGAAGGTGTAATCGTCGCCAAACGTCACGTGCATATGACTCCGGACTTTGCCAAAGCTAACGGGCTTTCCAACAAGCAAACAATAAGCCTTAAGATCGAGGGCACTGGCAGGAGCGCCATTTTAAGCGATGTGATCTGCCGCGTTGACCCTTCTTTTACTGAAGCCGCGCACATAGACACAGATGAGTCAAATGCGGTTCTTGCTTTTAATGGACTTTTTGGTGAAATAATCAAGCAGCTATAAAAATATCACGGGCGACCTTTGGTCGCCCGTTTGTTTTTTGTATCAACGATAAGAAGCCGATGCGTGAGATAACCCAAAATCGACTAGCATTCCTGATAAAAACGCAAAAACTATACTGAAAACAATATACAGTGCAAAACGTTTAATACCTAAAACTATTTTTACGGCACCCAGATTTGTTATTTTCGTTGCGGGACCGGTTATCATAAAAGCCATCGCCGAACCCATGCTCATCCCTGATGCAAGCCAACCTTGTAGCAGAGGAACAGTCCCACCGCCGCAGGCGTAAAGCGGCACACCCATAGTGGCGGCCATAAGCAACCCAAAAGCTTTGTTGTTCCCAAACACACCTATCATAAAAGTGTCCGGCACATACCTCTGGAACACGGCAGAAAGCGCTATTCCTACAAGAAAATAAGGCCCGGTTGCTTTTATGTTCCGCCAAATATTTTTTAACAGCCTAAATAAAGGATTAGGATCAACGTCTCGGTTCAAAGGCATTTTAAACCCAGAAAAATTAAAGAAGCTTTTTTCTTTTTTTGAATATAACAAACCGATGAGCAGTCCGGCGGCAATGCCGCACAATAAGCAGAATAATATTCGCATGATAAGAGCCGGCGCTCCAAGCGCCGCGCTATATACAATAAGCTGTGGGTTTAGTAATATCGAGCTCATCATAAAAGCAGCTAGCCGGTCGTCTTTTATTCCCTTTTCAGAAAACGATGCGGCAATAGGGATTGTTCCGTACATACAAAGGGGTGAGACGATTCCTATAACGCTTGCTAGAATCACACCGAACGACCCTAATTTTTTATTCTGTATACAACTTAACAGGCGATGTATTTTTTCCTTGCTGAATACCGAAATTATTGAACCTGATAATATTCCAAGCGCCCAATACCAAAAAATTTGCTCAAATTGGACCGTGAAATAATACCAAAGATAAATCCATTCTCTATGAATAAGCTCAGTCATCAATATTCACAAGCTCATAATCAAGGCTACCCAAACCGATTTTTTCGGCATGGTCAAGGGTTAGCATCCCGTTTCTGGATTCTATCCTGTTAATGAGCGACTGCCCGTCTTTTGCTTCATAAATCAAGTCGACGCAAGCTTTATCAAGCGCGACAGGATCAACCGATGCTAAAATTCCAATGTCGTGCATATCCGGTTCGGTTGGGTTGCCATCACAATCGCAATCGATTGACAAACGATTCATAACATTCACATAGAGTATTTTGCCTTCAAGACTGTCAACTACAGATTTGCCGGCTTCGGCCATAGCTTTAAGAAAATCGTCCTGAGCTCCGCTAAATCCTCTTGTACCGGTTCCACCGGTATGTATCCAGCTTTTGCCTTTGGATGAAGCCAAGCCAATAGAAATATTTTTTATAGCTCCTCCATACCCGGCCATCTGATGTCCTTTAAAATGAGAAAGCACAACATAATAGTCATAGTTTTTAAAGTTTTTGCCGACAAAATTTTCTTCTAGAATTTCACCTCCGGTTACTGTCAGGCTTATATCACCATCCATATCCTGAAGGTCAAATTCGGCTATGTCGGTAAATCCATGGTCTTTCGCCACCTGAAGATGCATGTCGTTGCTCGCGCGAGAACCGCCATATGCCGTATTGCACTCAACGATAGTGCCATTTAGCGACTGTACTAAATCACTTATAAGCTCCGGCCTGAGATAATTGCTGTTGGGCGGTTCGCCTGTAGAAAGCTTTACGGCAATTTTTCCTGATGGAGAAGCATTAAGGGCTTTATAAGCCGCAACCAGTCCTTCAGGAGTAATAGAAGCCGTCATATAAACAGTTGGGAAATCATTTTCAGGGGTGCGTTCGTCGCTTTGTCGCTGTGTTTTAACCACACGCTGCCTGAATCCGGCGGGAGTCCCGGTTTGGCAGCCGGTCAAAGTGAAAAGCGCTGCGGACAAAATCAATAAAAGCGCTCTTTTTTTCATGAGCTTTACTCCTTTTGATAAAATCATTTACAGCAAATTGTGTAAACATATAAGTAAGTTCCATGTTTACGCTCGACGCTGAAAGTGGCGCGCTACGGCCAAGCCATAGTATTTATAACGTTTTATCAAAACGCTATAACCACGTTTATGTCACCCGCCTCTTAGGCGGCTGATGAATATCCCTCGCTGACGCTTGTTAAAACATTGGAAGCGGCTACGCCGCAAATACTTGAATTGAAAAGAGGTTAAAAATATGAATTGGGAACCATGGACAGGTTGCTACAGGGTAAGAGTGGGTGTTCTTTTTGTTATTTTTACGGGCCATATTCCTATAAAGCGCCGTTTCATAGCGTGTTCCCCGCTTTTAAGTCAGATAAACATATCGGCTTGTCTTTCCGGTATAGAACATGTTACCGTTAACGGAGAATCCGGGCGCGAAGCGCGCGAGTGCGATTATAACTGGGTTTTGTCAATACGCGAACAATGCGTGAAAGCCGGAGTAACTTTTTGGTTTAAGTCCACGGTTTCTCTTTTCAAACGTGACGGAATAACTCAAAAAGTTAATCCTTTCAAGCAGACAAGCTTGGCGAAAGATCAAAATATTAATATTATGGACGGAAAAAAGTTTTTTTGACTAAGCTGTTTAAAATTATAGTAGACTTCTGGTTGCGTTCGTTATTTTTTCGGCGACGAAATAACGGTTCATTGTATAGATATGTATTCCTTTTACGCCGTTTGCTGCCAAGTCAACAATTTGGTCGACGGCATAGGCTATTCCGGCATCTAACAACGCTTCGGGATTGTTTTCATACCGCGCCATTACTTTGACAAACTTAGCAGGAAGGCTGACCGCGCACATAGTAACCATACGCTCTATCTGCTTTTTATTGGTGAGTGGCATAATACCAACAGAAATTGGAACATTTATTCCCGCTTTTTGAGCCGACTCATAAAATTCATAAAACTTTTCGTTATCAAAAACAAGTTGGGTTATCAATGTTTCAGCCCCTGCGGCTACCTTTTGTTTTAGAAAACCTATGTCGTCAGACAGGCTATCGGATTGAGGATGCCCTTCCGGATAACAGGCACCGGATACTCCGGCGTTTATTCCTTGACTTTTTATAAATTCTATCAAATCCTTAGCATATTTAAAATCATATTTTGGTATTATTTCAGGATTTATATCCCCACGCAGAGCTAAAATATTTTCCACGCCCTTATTTTTTAGCTCATCCAAAACTTTTATGACCGTATCTTTTGACGAGTTAATGCAGGTTAAGTGAGCCATAGGCTCAATATTAAGAACATTTTTGATATATCCCGCAATCTCAGATGTAAGGCTGTTAACATCACTGGCTCCCGCGCCATAGGTAACGCTGATATAATCAGGGTTCAATCCTTTTAAGTTATCAAGTGTGCTATAAATTGTATCGACTGCACTATTTTTTTTCGGGGGAAATACCTCAAAAGAATATACCACAGTTTTTTTTCTAAATATTTCTGATATTTTCATGTTTTCACCTTTTGCATAGAGTTTTCTAATAGTTTTATAGCTTTTTCATCGTCATACCTGAGTATGCGCAACGTTTCACACAGCGAGCAAAGCTTATCGACACCGCAAACCAGCCAGCTTTCGCGGAACCGCGGCAATTTGAAAAGCGTAAGCGGCCACATATGCTTTTTTATTATATCCGCCTCTATTTCATTAATGTAAAAATGTTTTTTGCTGTTGATATATGCCGTATTTGAGTGCTTATAGCCGTGCAGATACAATAGCTTTTTACCGTGCCAGTCGTAAAGAAAAAAATCATGAAGAAGCGCCCCTCTTGCCAAGCTTTCGACATCAAAGCGCTTAAACCTTTTAGCTATTTGTAAGCTGACATGCGCTACCATACAGCAATGGGCGAAAACCGAAACTTTGGCATGCTGAGTGTATTGCCTCGTGCTTTGCATTTTTTCACTGTATAGGATTTCACGCATCTTATTCTCCTTTTATCTTTTTCTATTGCTTTTTATTGTTTTACCGATAAAATCAACAACAACTATTACGCCGGCTGAAATATCAACCATCAATATCAAAGAATTGTCAATTTTTAATATAGCCGGCTTTACAATCGGAAAAAGGTAAACCAACGCCACAGACACCAGACCGAAAATAATAAAAGTGGGAAGAGTGATATACTTTTTATACACTAATTTCAGAAGAAATTTTTTAAGTTTTTTAGAAGCTTTTATTCTGTCCGCAAAAAGCATAAACAGCTTGTCATAATCCCACAGTCGCCTTTTAAGCGCTTTTTCGGTTATGATTCCCGTCAAAAACTCTATTATAGTGCATCCCAATGCTCCGGCAAAAAAAACCAAAAAAATACCGATAGGTTTAGGAGAAACTTTTACCAACGGGTCACATGAAAAAATCATAAACAGTCCGCCAAAGCCATATATCGGGATGTAAGGTCCGGTTAAAAATCCGCGGTTGATAAATTTTTTATTTGAAAAGCTTTCAAGCGCTGATTCCTGCACCCAGCCAATAAACATGAAAATCAGCATTAAAAACAGCCAATGACGAATGCCGATCCCGGTCATTTTGTGATCACCACATCACCCAATCTCAACATATTTATATACCCCGCGTTGGCTCTTTTCCATTTGCCGCTGCCGCTGTTTATCTCGTCTATAGCGGCAAGATACGTTTTGTGCCATCCAAGGTTTATTCTGGCTTGAATTTTTTCTTCTTTACTGCCTCCCATCAGCCGTTCGTATTCATTTTGGTCAAACGGCTTATACAGTGTTTTTTTCTCACCATCAGAAACGATACGATAATATGTGGGCGTGTATTCGCCGACAGAAGATGAGACCGCGCCGTTTATAACACATTCCACTGTGGTTCTGCTTTCTTTTACGTAAACGTCATAAACAATAAAACGGCTTGACTTTGGGAGTCTTTGCGCAACATCGTTAACCGAGTCATATGCAATGCCATAAATTCCGTTTTTATATTGGCCGTCAATATACAGATAGGTTGAAGCACCCCCGATAACAATAGAAACTATCACAACCAAAGTCATAATGGCTATCATTTTTGTCTTCGCATTTTTATTGTTAAAAAGATTTAAAGAAATTCTTCCGTTAGTTTCTGAAGAATCAGGGTCAATATCGTTAGTCTGCTCCTGTTTAACTCTGATCGAAACGGTATTTGGGTTTATAGACTGATCAACGTCAGTGTCATCTATATTCTTATCAGCTTTTATAATAGATTTTTTCTGTTTCTTTTCTTTATTTTTCTTTGCTTTTGACTTAACATTTTTTTTAGCTGTTGCGGCATCAGATTCTTCGTCCATCTCTTCCAACTGCTTTCGTTTTGCAACCTCTGCGGCGGCTATCGCAGCTGCTTCAGCTGCCGATCCGGGCATTTCATAAATAACCTCGGGGTTGCTTTGGGCAATTTTTACAGTCACGCCATCCGGCTTAGGTTCGCTTTCCTCTTCTTCCTGCTCGTCAAAAAACGACTCGTCAAACTCGGGGTTTAAAAACTCCGCGCTTAAAAGATCCTCTCCTAAAGGGATATCGGGCGCTCCTCCTGTCGCAGTCAGCGAGATGTCCACCGGCTCTCCTTTTTGAAAATCTTGAACCACTTCAACAGGTATCGACTCATTTGCGGGTGCCAAATTCGGGAAGGTGTTTATCTTGTTTTTTGCTTCTTCAAACATCTTAGAAATAGCATCGGAATTATCAACTTCACCTGTTGGCACGTCTTTATCTGCCGCAGTGTGAGGCTCGCCGTCAATTATTGCCCCACATTCAGCGCAGAGTGTCACACCATCCTCATATTCTTTTCCGCAATCTGGGCAGTATATAGCCATAACACTCACTCTTTTCGTATGATATAATAATTATATAATAACATGTTTAAAGATTATTGTCAATCCTTAAGAAATGATATAATTAACTTGATTTTTCAAGCAAAATATGTTAATATTATTGTTATATAAAAATTTATGATTGGTATAGGCAAAATGGAAATAATCGGAATAGATGCCGGAACATCAGGGACTAAAATTACAGGTTGGCGCGAGACAAAATTTTGCGGATTTCTGCGGGTATCGCCAATGGAAACGAACGAGGATCTAAATGCAAAGATTAATGGTTTCATAAAATCAAACGGTTACAGTTCAAACAATATTAAAAAAATTGCGGTTACCGGAATAAAATCTAAAGGATTCATACCTAAAATACAGGGTTTGTCTAAAGAGTGCGAGTTAATCTTGATTGATGAGTTTAATGCTATAGCGCTCGGCGGACTGCATGGCGTTTCAGACACACTCCCCAACGAAAAAGTAGCTTATATTATAAGCATGGGGACTGGAACAGCCTTTGTGCGCGCCGTTAAGACTATTGGCAGTGGAGAGTCCGTTGATGTCAGCCACATCGGCGGCACCGGAATAGGCGGCGGTTTTTTAACGGGATTGTCCTCAGCATTTTGCGGTGAAAGCGATATTTTAAAAGTGTCAAAGCTTGCTGAAAGTGGAGATATCGGCAAAGTCGACCTGCGTATTATGGACTTTTGCGATAATTCTGCCGACCTTGGATTTCTTAACCCGGAAATAACCGTTTCTAATTTTGGAAAAGCAGGTTTACCCTCGTCTAACTCTGAAAACGCGGTAACTTCTGCGGATTATGCCGTTGGTATTTTAACGGCGGTTTATCAGATAATAGGGATGTTGGCCGTTTTTGCCTGTAGGCTAGACAGCGCTAAAAACTTTGTGCTTATAGGCGCGTTGGCCGAACTGCCGCAGGCAAGAGAAATATTCGCTCAGTTCGAAAAAACATACGGACTTAATTTTCACATTCCGTCAGCGCCCGAGTTTGCCGTTGCAAAGGGCGCGATTTTATCAACTTTTTAGGGGATTAATAAAATGAAAAAATATTCTTTACCGGGAAAAATATGGCGGATCGTATATCCATCTCTCATTTTATTGGGGATTCAAGCGACCGTGATTATATTTGCGATTACAGCTTATATTATATATAAATTTTATACAATGGCCTTAAGCCAAAATATATCGAACTTGATCGATCAAGAATTAACCGTCCAAGCTTTAAATTATGTTTTTATGCCGTCTATAGCGGTGTATGCCATTGTTTCAAGCATATTATTATTTTTTGTTTTTAAAAGAGAAATAAAATATCTCCCTGAAAACCCTCAAAAATTTAAACCTTCGGTATATGTTGTTTTTTTTATATTTGGAATTTGCTTAAACATTTTAATTACATTTTTAATAGCTATCCTTAGAGTTGAGCAGTTTTTTCCTGAACACGATCAATTTGTAGCACTTATGACGGATAAAAAAAATATATTTATAAATCTGATCGCCGTGGGTATATGCGGGCCGATCGCTGAAGAATTTTGTTTTAGAGGACTAATATTCAAGCGCGCAAGAACACACTTCGGTCTTTCCGCCGCAATCATAATATCATCCGCCCTATTCGGCATAATACACGGCAATTGGCTGCAGGGAATTTATGCCGGAGCTTTTGGAATCGTTTTGGCTTTTGTATATCATTACAGCGGAAAAATAATAGCTCCAATTCTTATTCATGTGGGTTTTAATACCCTATCAGTGCTCTCCTCTCTTATCCCAGAAGGCTATGAATTTGTGCTTGGAATTTTGTTTTTTGTAGGGCTTTGCCTTGCTGTTGTTCTATCAGTCATAATATTTAAAAAGATACCGTTTTGGAAATATAAAAAGACAGGGGAAACTCCCCCTGTCTTTTAAAACCATTCAAACACCTGCGGCGGAGCCGCTTCTAGCGTTTTAAAAAACGTCAGCGGGGGATTGAAAATCACCCGCCGCTAACGTAGTCAATATGAAACCCGCCGCCTAAGAGACGTGGGACATAAACGCGGTTATAAAATTAAGCCTGTTTTTCTTCAGAAGCCTTTTTTGCTGACTTTTCGTCAAGCTTCTTTTGGTTTTCAGCAAGATCTTCGTTTATTTTATCAATAACAGATTTAAACTCTTTTGGCTCAGACGGCTCGGCTTCAAGCGCTGAATTTATATTTTTATTTAAATTTTCATCCATTACCGAAAGGTTAGAAGTCAGATTGGCAAGTTTTTCTTGTTTAGACGATGTATCAACACCTCTTAATTTATCCATGGCAATTTCCGAAGTTAAGGTTCTGGCCCGCGATTCGATGTTAACTCTGGCGGCATTCATTGCGCGAAGGGTAGACAATCCGGCGTTTGCGCCGAAGAAAAAGTCCAATCCGCTTCCGGCGTTTATCCCTAAACCGCTCATACTGTTAGAAACGCTGTCAAATGACATCATAGAATTTACAATACCGGTCGCATTTGCCACAGCATTTTCCATGTTGGTGTTAACTTCAGCATTAAGACTTTCTTTGATTGTGTTTATTTCTTTTTGATAGTCTTTGCGCTTTTCGGCACGATCGGCTGAAGACAATGTGTTGTCTCTATCTAGAGCACTCATTTTATCCTGCAAACTTTTAATTTCACTTTTAGTATCAGATGAGGCCTTACTTTGCCCAGCCGCATAACTTGAAGATAATATGCCATTAATAGTTGCCATAATATTACATCTCCTTTAATATAAAATAACGCTTATTATTAATATCGTCGCTTTTTTTAAAAACTTTAGCGTTATTAAAAAAGTTTTTTGCAACTTTTTAACTTTTATTTTTGTTTTAATAATATATACCCGCATTCATGGAACGCGCCTCTTAGGCGGCGGGTGATTTTCAATCCCTCGCTGACACTGGAATAGGCTCAGCCACATATGTTTGAAAGTAGCGCCGCACGACAATGCGCTTTTTATACAGGAGTTGTGCGATGTTAAATAAAAAAATTTTCAGGAGGTAGTTATGAAAAAAACAATATCAGCGCTTTTGTCGGCGACAATGATTATTTCCGCCACAATGGCACAGTGGTCGAGACTAGCCGTCGCTGCCGCCGCTGACGACAAAAATCTTGAAGCGGCCATATTGACATCAAAGGAGCGCATAGACATTCCAAAGGAATTCAGCAAGTTTAATTTTGAGAAAACCACTTCTATGGGACAGTCAGGATATATCCTAAATTGGAGCAAAACCGATAATACCGGCGACGAAATAAATGTCACTATAGTTGATGATGTTATTTTAAACTATAGTAAACATGAGAATATTGAAAATGTCTATGACGGCAGAGAGAAAAGATTTGCAAAGCTAACTAAAGATGAGCTTTATAACAAAGCGGCTCAAGGGCTAAAAAAACTTAACCCTACTGTTTACGAAAATATCAGAATAGACAAGGACAGTTATAGCGCCTATATAGGCGGAAATACCGCTTCGTTCAGAATTTATCGAACCGCTAATGAAATTGACGTTTCAGGCGATGAAGGCAATATCTACGTTAACAAAGACACCGGCGCGCTTTCCGGTTTAAATTTTTCATGGCTTAAGGGAGTCACGCTTGAGTCAAATAAAAATATTGTCAGCCAACAAACCGCCAAAGCAAGTTTTGGCCGTGTTAACGGCATTGAGCCGATATATGCTGTCAAATCCGATTACGAAGAAAAAAAGCAAAGCGCCGTTATTATTTATCGGTCCAAAGCCAATGACTATATAAGTGCGAAAATCGGTTCTAAAAGTGATTTTCAACCTAATTATTACGGTTGGAACGGTTGGGAAACATTTGCCGATGAAGAGGTGCTTGAAGAATCCAACGCCGGTTCATTTGACCTCAGTAAAGATGAGCTAGAAAAGGTTGAAGCGGAAAAAGGCCTAATAACCGCCAAAGAGGCTTTGGAAAAACTGATGTCTTCAGATATCTACTTAGAGGTCGGAAAAAACGCGACATTAAGAAGCTCTGACCTTAATTATGATTATTTTGACAATACCCGATATGTTTGGGACTTAAACATTAGCTTTAAAAATGAACAAAATGTTAACACTACAGCTTATGCAACAATAAATGCCGAAACCGGAGCGACGATAGGATATAGCTATTATAGCGGCAAGACGGTCAGTGATAAAATAAATGAAAAATCGGCCGACAGTTTAGTAGATTCCGCACTTGACAAATTTTTAGGAGGATCAAAATTCGCCGAGTACAAACTTATAAGCATCGTAACCCAAACCGAACAAAACGAGCTTCTTGAAGAAAGGCAGGATTCTGAGCCGGGTACAAAGTATTATGGCAGAAACTATGTATATTCACGCTATGTAAACGGTATCAGGGTAAGAGAGGATAACATAAACGTAAGCGTAAACCCTGACGGTAAAATAACCGATTTCAGATATGGCTATACTAATATTAAATTTCCTTCGGCATCAAAAATCCTTACAAATAATCAAGCGCTGAGGGAATTATACGCTCAGCAGGATATGGACCTAAAATATTATATCAACGTAACTCAATCCGGTGATAATGAGGTAAAGACCTCGGCGCTTTTATATTCAATGCCTTACTTTTATCTTAACGCAACCACAGGAAAGCTCTGTGACTATAACGGAGATGAGGTAAACTCCGGCGAATACAGCTATAGCGATATTTCTAAACATTCAATCAGAAATATTGCCGAAAAGCTATCTGAAAACGGAATTATGCTACCCTCTGTTAACGGAAAACTTCTCCCCGACACTTCAATAACGCCTGAGGACTTTAGGGAACTAGTAAACGGTATGGGAGTATATATCCCGCATATAGAAAATGCAGAAAACAAAAATTCTAAAAAAACATTAACCAGGAGAGAGGGCGTAATAGAAATAGTCAATGGACTTGGCGGCGAGGAATTTGCAAGCCTGGCAAGCATATATGCGTCACCGTTTAAAGATGTTGCAGAGAAAGATAAGGGATATTTTGCCATAGCCTACGGCATGAAGATATTAACGCCTAATAAAGACGGCAATATATCTCCTGATAAAAATCTCACAAGAGCGCAAGCTCTTTACATGGTATACAACTATCTGAATAGATAATAACTATAGCAAATCGCGTAAACATGGAAGTAAATTCCATGTTTACGCTCGCCGCTGAAAGCGGTAGTGTTTATATCATTTTGAAAAACTTAAACTTTTTATCAAAATGTTATATCATAAATTATCAGCTTATCTCATAACTTATACCAATATGTTATGGGAGTGAAATTTATGTATTTGCTGATATTACGAAAACAGTTATTTATATTTTTATGGATAATGCTCTCGGTTTTTATAGTGTTTGGGCTAATAAAAGCCG
>JAISVH010000041.1 GCA_031271685.1 Eubacterium sp.
TATATATTGCCGATAAATTACCGTTCCGACTCCTCCATTTAATTCTCCCCATCTGACTTAGTGTGTTTCTAGCTCTCTCAACAGCTTTTTTATTTAACCCCGTTTTAATCTCCAAAACTGATATGGCTACGGCAAACTCTTGCTCCCAACCCGTTTTATTCGCTATGTGCATTAAACAATGCCATAATACGATAGCGGGTGAAGAAAGCTGATTTGTTATGAGCCAATCATAAAAAGAGTTGATTTCAGCTATGTAGTTCATAAATGCCCGCCTTTACGCCTTTACGCTAAATTTACTGCAACTCAGTTCATCATGCTGAAAATAATCATTTTATTGACTTCTTACGTCTCTTTAATAAAGTTTTCAAACTTATGATCTTGCTATTTACCCCTGCGCCAAACACTCAAAAATTACTACATGTATTTTTGTATGCTATTTGATGCAGGGTAATATTTGATTCCAAAACTCCCAGACGACATAGCCTTCACATATCTGTCGTCATTTGCGGATGTTTTTTTAAAACATCTGCGGCGGAGCCGCCTAAGAGGCGGGAGACATGAAAGCGGTTATAAACTTTTCCAATTCTTAAAAAACATTTCCGGCGGTTTTCACCTCATAACCGAATATATCCAATAGATCCTCAATCTGCATCAACTCAAGACATTCTTTGTGATAGCAGCTAAAATCAATTTCAACATAAGACTCACCCTCAACAATTCCCTCAAGACATTCGGCGCATACATATATTTCTTTTCCGTCGGCCCCTGAAAAATTGCTTGTGCAAAGATTTCGCCCACAATTTAAACACATTAATCCATACCCCTTTTAAAATTATACTAAGCTTTTGCTTTTTTAATATTTTCTAATTTTATTATGGCAATACCTCACATCTCTGACGTGAAAAGCAAACAATCGTATTTTTCGTCAAACTTAGTTAATTTTGCCTTAACCATACGCCTGCTTAAATTTATCAATAAGATATATCTGCCCTTTTCCCGTGACGCGCGCGGTCTTGCTGACTGTCACATGTCCGTCAGAATGTGTGATGGCGGTTTCCTTTATTTTAAAAAGACCTAACTCCATTGCCCTTTGCGTTGGAACGTTATAGTCAACGCCTTTTCGCCTGATCAAATATCCGTTGACACGAAGCCATTCAAACAAACGGTTTTGACCTATTTCTATTCCGTTGCTTCTAAGTATTTTAGAAAGCTCGCCGATCAATATAGTGCTGTCTGAAACAGAAACCGAATCTGCAAACATGACTTTTGATTTGTTTCTGTGAATTTCAAGCTGCAGCTTTTCTTTAGCGGCGCGTTCCTCTTTAAGCGCGATAAGCACTTTTATCCACGCGTCAGGATCGTTTATTATTTCTTCCGCTTTTTCGGCGGTCATATAAAATCCCTGCTTGCGGATAGATGGCAATACCTCGTCGGTGACTTTATCCTGAAAAGCTTGTGCCGTCTCATTTTTTGCTTTAAAGCAAAGTTTATAGAAAATGTTTTCAGGGATAAACATATCCTTCTCAACAAGCCGGGAAAATCCAAAGTCGCGTAAATAGCTGCCAACAGTTTCCCATCTTATATATTCTGTATTATTCTTTGTCTGAGTAAATCCAAGTCCCCGCGCCACATCTTCAAGGTTTAGTTCAGCTGCTCCATTTTCGTTTATCCTCCCTCGCACACCGCGTATTGTTATTAATCCGTCCACTTTGCAATACCTCCGGTCTGTTATTTATGGCAATACCTCACGGCTCTGGCGTGCAAAGCACGCAATCGTATTTTTCATAAAACTAGGCAATTTTGCCGCGAATATCCGTTGGCATTTAAGGCAAAATTAACAAAGTTTGGCAAGAAATACGCAAGTGATTTGTGCGTCAAGCCGTTAAGCGTGAGTCGTGCGGTGTTACCTTATTTATAGCATTTTAAAAAATGCTATAAAAACTGAGATAAAGCCGCAGTACGCCGCTTTCAGCGGCGAGCGTAAACATGGAATTTACTTCCGTGTTTGCGCAATTTGCTATAAATTCTCCCACTGCCTCACCTGCGGGGAATTTCGCTTTTAATAATAAGATAAACCTCATTAAAACGCCTATTTATCGCCCTTATTTTAATTCGTTTATTTATATATGCCGCAAGCCTCCCAATCCCGTACGCTACGTAAATAACACATATACAAAAACCTACTGCAAATAATACAAATTCACCGATTACCGTCAACTTTACTCCCCCTGTCACTATATTATTAAGCCGAAGCGAAGCGCTTGCATTTCAGCAATTTAATATTTCTCATCTTTTTCAGTTGTCTGCCGCAGGCAGACGAGAAACAGACGATTTTGTGCCAATAAGCTCTAATTGCTTATCAGATATCACGTTTTTTCCCCTGACCTTCTCCCTCCTTTAAACTATTAAAGCAAGCTATAAAGTCATCCTTGGCAATGCGCCAGGCTTGTCCTATTTTAGTGGCGGGGATAACGCCGTTTTGACATAATTTTCTGATAGTTTCATTACCTATTTGTGTCATGTTGGCAATATATGCCGTATCGACAAATAAGGGTACCTGCGACCAGTCAGTTGGGATAGGCATGCGATTTCTAAAAGTATACTGAGATTTATTCATTTTTGCTATTCCTCTCCATAATATAATATCAAATAAAATATTTGCCAAAAAATCGATATAAAAATCATACATCAAAACTTTCTATACATGCCATAGTATTAACCTGTAAAAAAAACAAAATAATTCTTCAAAAGTTTAGGTATAATCGCGTTCATGGAACTCGCCTCTTAAGCTGCGGGTTCCATGTTGACGCTTGTTAACCCACGGGAAGCGGCTCCGCCGCAGATGTTTGAATTGTTTAACTTTAAATTTACTAAATTTCAAGTTGATTTGCTGTATGTTCCTTTATTCGACTCAAAAAGATACTTAATATCTATTTCCGGGAAAAATGAGGAGTGAATAAAATACATCTCCGAACGCTTAAAATCGGTGTTTTCTGATAGCTTATTAAACATAGCCTTTTCTGAAATTCCCAAATCACGTGAAATTCCCCTTGCAGTCAGACCTTTTCTTGATATTTCCGCTCTTAAATTTGCCAACAACCAAATCACCTCCTCACAAATGGTTAATTGTAGTCAGTCAATTTAAAAAACCTAAAGGGTTTTTAAACAGCGGACAAAACCCTTTTGCAACCTTAAGGTGCGCGACTGCCTATGTAGTAAGTGAAGGCCGCCTTCGGCGGCACGCGACGCGCGCCGCGTCTTAAAAAAGCATTTAGCATTTTTAAACTGACCAGCTATGTAACAGTTTGACTTTTTGTTATCTATTAGAGCGTGTGCACACAAATAAAAACACAATTTGCTATAGTAATTTTTAATCCATTGTCAAGCTTGAGCTATTAAACAGTTCATTAGGAGTAACATCCAGAAAATCACATATTTTGCTTATATCTCTTTCTCTTATGTCAAGTCTGCCGTTTAAAATATTACCGAATGTAGACTGCTTATACCCGCACTTTTCAGCTACAAAGCTTTGCTTGAGACCCCTTTTCCTAATAATGCTTTTTATATTGGCCGCAACAATGTTTTCCACAATTTCACCTCCCACCGATCACAAGTTTCTTGTTATATAACAATAATATCACAAGATTGTTGTGGTGTCAATACTTTAAATACAAATTTCTTGTGTTTTTTTCTTGACATATTAAAAATTTTGTGATACTATATGTAGTAGACAGATAATAATAAAGTGACAACCGAACATGTAAGCCTTTTGAACAGTGAGGTGTATATCATGGGAATAGGCAAAAGAATAAAGGAAAGACGGGAGGCGCTAAATCTTAAGCAAGAAGAATTGGCAAGACTTGTGGGGGTTACGGCCTCTGCGATAGGCAACTACGAAAACGGGGTCAGCCACCCCAAAGAACCTGTGCTTTATAAGCTTTTTACAGCATTAATGTGCGACGCGAACTACCTTTATCAAGATGTTGTAAATTCAAAAAAGCAATCTCAGATTTCGCAAACTGAAAATACGCTTATAGACAACTTCCGTCATTTAAATGATGAAGGGCAAAAAAAAGTTGTTGACTATCTTTCCGATCTTACGGTTTGCATGAGATACAAACGAGATGAAAAGACGATAGACATCTATCGTGCCGCAAAAAGCAACGACAACAGAGACCACGAAATAGTCTCAATGCCAAGACATAAAATAGAAAAGCTGAAACAGCTTCCAAAAGTTACTACTGAAGATAAATTATAAGGAATAAAATCACCTTGTGGCTAAAAGCTATCCACGAGGTAATTGGATAGTTGGTATATGGAATATATAAAAAACCTCTTGACGCTTCGTGGCAAGCCCTGATTGACAATGCGATTAATTCTCTGCCCGTCAACGTTATTAAAGTAGTAAACGATAACGGCATAACTTTGCTAAAAGACAGCGACGCTCAAATACTTGCCCCCGGCGAAACGGGGGTAAGTATTTTTGATGGTAACGAATGGTTTATTATCTATGATGATGCCGTCGACAGCATAAGGAGAAAACGCTTTACAATCGCGCACGAACTCGGTCACATATTTTTAGGGCATCCAATGATCATTGAACGACATGTTGGGGCGTTTGTAGGTGTAGATTATGGTGTTGAAAATGAAGCAAACGCTTTTGCAAGCCATTTTCTTGCCCCCGCTTGCGTATTGTGGGGCCTAGGCTTTCACTCACCCGCCAACATATCAGAAATCTGCCGCATATCATCAAGTTCAGCCGCGATATGTTCAGAACGTATAGTCGAATTATATATGCGCGATGAATTTTTACCTAACCCTCTTGAACAGCAGGTATTCAAACAATTCAAAGAATTCATTGAGCTAAACCGTTATCAAACAGGCAAAAAATAGGCGGTGATTACATGACAAAAAATAAAAAGCGCCTCGACGGGCGCATTCAGTCAAAAGTGTTTCTTGGAAATTATAACGGTAAAAAGAATTACAAATATGTCTATGGCAAAACACAAAAAGAGGTAGATAATAAAATTCTCGAAATAAAGATAGCAATGAAAAAAGGCATAGACACTGCAGCCGAAAGAGACACAATGGGCGACTGGGCCGCACAATGGCTAAAACAAAAGCAAATAGAAGTCTCAAATGGCAGATATGTTTCATACAACAGCAAATTGCAAAAACTAAAAAACCTTTTCAACGTGCCAATAATAAAAATAAGGACTCAAGACTTACAAAACGAATTTACGGCAATACTGTCAGAAAATAACACCGCAAACGGCAGATATTACTCTAAAGGAACGTTGAAAGAATTAAAAAACATTGCTGTTAGCATATTTAAGCTTGCAATCGACAACCGAGTTATTGACTACAACCCCGCGCAATCTATCAGGATTCCAAACGGAATGCGCGTAAGCGAAAAACGCTCCCTGACTGACGAAGAGCGCAGTTGGATAATTGACTTTCCGCACCGGGCACAGCGTGCCGCAATGATAATGATGTTTTCCGGACTTCGCCGGGGTGAGCTCATTCCGTTGCTTTGGAATGACATAAATTTAAAAAACAGCTCGATAAGCGTTAACAAATCTGTTGAATTTATAAATGGCAAACCGGTTGTAAAAGATACCGCAAAAACAAAAAGCAGTATCCGCACGGTGTACATACCAAAAATACTTGTCGAATTTCTTTCAAAAGAAAAGCATGAAGGCTTATTAGTGTGCCCTAGCGCAAAAGGCACGCTCATGTCCGAATGCGCGTGGAAAAGATTATGGGAGAGCTACCTAACAGACTTAAACCATAAATACGGCGATTTTTCAAATAACGCAAATGCAATGGGAAAAGCTCCAAAAAGCAAATTCAACCCTCAAAAAACTGAGTTAACTATACCGAGGATCACGGCCCATTGGCTCCGGCATACATTCATAACGCTGATGTACTTGTCAGGCGTTGATATTTTAACCGCAAAAGAACAAGCCGGACACTCAGACATAAAAACGACAATGGAAATCTACACTCATCTAGATAAAGAATATAAACAAAAGTCCATGTTAAAAATGGATGAGTTTCTATCAGGTAATGATAAAAAAGGTAAAAAAGTATAATTAAAATAATTTAGGGATGTCAACATGGATGTCAACATAGAAAAAAGTGTTTTCAAACATCTACGACGGAGCCTAAGAGGAGGGGGGGACATTAACGCGGTTATAACGTTCGGGAAGCAGGGGGCGTAGGTTAAAAATACGTCATTCAAAAATAAAATCCTTGTGCTTTTTATTTTTTCTATTGTAATTTATAAAAAAATACTTTATAATTACTTTAACCGGACTATTCCGGTCAATATAAAAAATGAACGGAGAAATGTTTATGAAAAAAATTTGTTATGCTTTTATTTCTGCGGCAATTATTGCGTGTCTCTTTACCGCATGTAAAAGCGAGGCGGATAAAGCTTACGAGGCTTTTGTTAACGGTTCCGCCGTCGAACTCATAAATGCCACGGAAACTTATAAAGAAAAATCATCACAAGCCACCGATGCGTCCGATGGCCTGGCAATGCTGACCGCCACAGACGAATATATTGTAATACTTAAAAGTGCCATAAACGAAATGACCGCAATTAAAATTGAGGATCTCAGTCCGGAATTAAAAAGCACATTTGAACAGCGGCTTAATGATTTGCAAGCTAGCCTGAACAAAATAGAAGAAGCTCGTTCAGCTTTGGCTCAACAAATTGACGTTTCTAACGTTGCAGGTTAATACTCACCTAATCCGGTTGCAGCTTGATATTTTTATTGCATAAACATAACATTTATTTATTTCGCGGTATAACGAAGGCCGATATTTTTATGATTTCATTAGCTGACTTAGGGTCATAAAAAAGCTATTAAATCTTGTCGTCCTTTGATTTCCGCGAATTTTTTATTGATTTTTTTAACCATTTATGATATAATTTAAGGTAAGTATTCAAACATCTGCGACGTAGCCGTTTCCAGTGTTTTAAAAAGCGTCAGCGGGAGATAATCACACGCTGACGTACAGTAAATTAACTTGAAAACAAGCAAAAATAATTTCTGTAAAACCGTATGGTAGCTTGCAATAAATCTGCTTGTGCAGATTATAGTCGTTTGACTTTAAATTTACTAAATTTAAAGTTAAATGACGATAACTGAAGCTTTTGCATCATTATTTTTAATGTTTTCTAAGTTAATTAACTAATAGTAAACATGGACCCCGCCGCCTAAGAGACGGGAGACATAAATGCTATTATAACAAATTGCGTAAACATGTAAATGAATTCCGTGTTTACGCTCGACGCTGAAAGCGGCGCACTGCGGTAAACCCGCAATGTTTATAACATTTTGAAAAACTTAAACGGTTTATCAAAATGATATAATTACGCATGAAACCGCTAGTTAAAGGAGACCTACTA
This sequence comes from Eubacterium sp., assembly GCA_031271685.1. GTDB lineage: Bacteria > Bacillota > Clostridia > Oscillospirales > Ruminococcaceae > Ruminiclostridium_E. Next base: position 7,421 of record JAISVH010000041.1, read on the forward strand.
TGAAAAGTCAAGCCCTTTTTGAGAAAAAGTTGAAAGAAAATTATGGCAACTCATCATAAGTAATTAAGACACAAGAAAGCGAAGCAAGAACAATCGCAAAAGTT
>JAISVH010000051.1 GCA_031271685.1 Eubacterium sp.
TATTATAGATATGTCGTCTCCTTCTTTCAGAGTAACTCCTTTACCTATCTCAAATTTATATCTGGGATCACTGTTTATTATTGGCACGGCTAGCCTTCCAAATCTTAAATATGTCGGTCCACTAAAATCCGCCATTGCCATTACTGCGGCTCTTGTTTCAACGTCATCCGACGGATTTATAATAGTCATACCAGGTATGCTCCTCATCAGCGCCATATCTTCGTTGCACTGATGTGAAGCGCCGTCCTCTCCAACGGATATGCCGGCATGAGTAGCCCCTATTTTAACGTTCAAATGCGGATAGCCAATACTGTTTCTTATAATTTCAAAAGCCCGTCCGGCTGCAAACATTGCAAATGTGCTAGCAAAAACCAATTTTCCGGTCGCGGCTATTCCTGCGGCAACGCCAAACATATTGCACTCCTGTATACCGCAGTCAAAAAAACGGTCAGGAAATTTTTTCTTAAATTTTACGGTTTTTGTAGCCTCGGCCAAATCTGCGTCCAATACTATCAAGTCCGGCCTTATTTCTGCCAGTTCACACAGTGCCCCACCATAACTGTCCCTCGTGGCAATTTTTTCCATTCTTTCTGTTTCCCTTCTCAAAAAAACGCGATATAATCTTGTTATGATTTTTAATAATTGACTATTTACATAAATCACTCAATAGTTTATTTAAGTCAGACATGGCGATTTTATATTCCTCTTCATTTGGTGCTTTTCCATGCCACGATGTGTTATTTTCCATAAATGAAACGCCTTTTCCTTTAATACTTTTTTGTATTATGACCGTCGGCTGGTTCACCTTTCTTTCCGCTCCGTCAAACGCCTCTTCGATCTGGTCAAAATCGTGAGCGTCTATTGCTATAACATTCCACCCGAAAGCCTTAAATTTTTCATCAATAGGATAAGACGACATAACATCCTCTACTTTGCCGTCTATCTGCAAACCATTATTATCCACTACAGCGCAAAGATTATCAAGCTGATAATGAGCCGCAAACATAGCCGCTTCCCAAACGATACCCTCCGCGAGCTCTCCGTCTCCCAAAACGGTGTATACTCTGTATGTCTCATTTGAAACCTTTCCCGATAACGCCATACCACAAGCCGCCGAAAACCCCTGTCCTAGCGAACCCGTGCTCATATCCACACCCGGGAGTTTCCCCAAAACCGGGTGACCCTGAAGTCTTGAATCAATCTTTCTTAGGGTTTTAAGCTCTTCCACCTGAAAAAATCCCCTTTGCGCCAATACTGAATATAAAGCGGGAGCAGTGTGTCCTTTTGATAGCACAAAGCGATCACGGCTTTCGCTTATTGGGCTTTGAGGATTAACATTAAGCCTGTTCATATATAAATAAGTAATAATATCGGCAATAGACAGAGAACCGCCTGGATGTCCGCACTTTGCGTTAAAGGTTGATTCAATGATTCCCATTCTAACTTTAGTCGCCGTTATTTTTAGTTGTTTTTTCAACTCAATATCCATTTTTATCTCCAAATTTTATTTTTTACGGCAATTTGCCATTATGTATTCTATGATATCGAATATAGCGTTATTATTATTATCGGCGACTGTCATATCCGCCGCGTCTTTTACAGATTCCTCAGCATTTCCGACAGCAATTCCAATATCGGCATATTTCAATAACTCTATATCATTCATAAAATCGCCGACCGCCACAGTGAATTTATCACCTATAACCTCAAGCAGCTTTTGCATCCCTTTGCCCTTGTCCACATTTTTCGGAAGCATCTCATAATAAATCGGAGCCGAGCGCACCCAGTGAACGTCATCAGGGCAGTTATTTAAACAATAGTCCATTATACGGTCTATCATTTCGCGTTCATCGATAATAAGCGCCTTAAGCCTGCCCTTTTCAGGCACGCTATATAAATCAGTCCTGACCGGAGTCACATTTCCGAATTCCAAGTGATATTCCTCAAGCTCATTGGTCTTAACCACATAAACATTGTCATTGCGTAAAATCTCAATAGCGCAGCCGGGAAATTTCTTTGCTATTAATTCCAAATAACGCCCGGTTTCAGATTTTAAAGAACAATGCCAAATCTGTTTATTACTTTCAAAATCATGCACGGCGGCTCCGTTAAAAATAATTGCCGGACAATTTAGTTTTAGCGCTCTCGCAATTGGCTCGGACATAGAAATACCCCGTCCGGTAGCTATTGTGAACATGCCGCCCGCATCCATAAAAGTTTTAATTGCCGTATAATTTAAATTGCTTATTTCGTGCTCGTCATTTAACAGCGTTCCGTCAACATCTGTAACTAATAGTATATCGCTTATGTTAACATCCTCTATTTTTTTCGCCATTAAATTCTCCAAATTCAAAAAGGCTTACGCAGATCATCCAACAAATTTTTAAAATAATCAGGCAATTCATTTGAAAACTCTAAATATTCCCCGCTCCTCGGATGAACAAAACCGATAGTTTTTGCGTGCAAACATTGTCCGTCCAAACTTTTAGGCTTGCCGCTGCCATATACATTGTCTCCCAACACAGGATGCCCAATATATGCCATATGGACTCTTATTTGATGGGTTCGCCCCGTTTCAAGCGAAACTTTTAAATAAGCTGCGTTTTTAAAATTTTCAATAACATGGTAATGTGTCACCGCGGTCTTCGAATTTTTTTCAGTCACCGCCATTTTTTTACGGTCTTTTGGATCTCTGCCTATCGGATTTTCAATTTTTCCGTCTTGGCGCAGATTTCCTGACACAATGGCCTCATACTCTCTTTTAATGTTATGCTCTTTTATCTGAGAAGCTAATCTTACATGCGCGAAATCATTTTTCGCGACCATCAACAACCCGCTAGTGTTCATATCAATTCGGTGCACTATACCTGGCCTAAGTTCGCCGTTAATTCCCGAAAGGCTGTCCTTACAATGATAAAGCAACGCGTTTACCAACGTGCCGCTGAAATGCCCGTGCGCAGGATGCACAACCATACCCTGGGGTTTATTTACGACAATCATGTCATCGTCTTCAAAAACTATATCAAGCGGTATGTTTTCAGGAATCAGATCAATATCTTTCGGCAAAGGAATATTTAATTCAACTAAATCGCCTATGCGAAGTTTATAGTTTTTATTAACCGACCTCCCATTTACAATACAATTTCCGTCTTTGATTAAAATTGCGGCGGAATTTCTGGTCAAGTCGGATTCAGCCGATATATACTTGTCAATACGTTCGCCCGAAACCTCCGGACGCAAGGTGATCAATTTATAAATATCACCCATAAATTTTAGCGGTCCGACTTAGGATTAAATTCTGAATCCGCATCCGAAAACGAATTCGCCTTAAACTGTGTTTTCTCAGACGCGACAAGATTTTTTCCGTTGTTTTCAAACATTATTGAAACAAGCATCATTAACGCCCCGATTACCGCGCAGATATCCGCGACATTAAAAACGGCAAATTTTATTATTCTTAAATCAATAAAGTCCACCACATATCCGTTAAATACTCTGTCTATCAGGTTGCCTGCCCCTCCGGCTATGACTAAAGACGTTGCCCATATCATAAAACCGGATTTTATTTTCCCGGCAATCAGCAAGTATAACAATAAAGCTATGAATATACCGGTAATTACAATCAAAAATAGCTGCTTTCCCTGCAATATGCTGAAAGCCGCACCGGTATTCTGAAGATAAGTAAAATTTAGTATCTCCCTTCCGTTTATACTTATAATTGAAAGAGAGCGAACAGGCTTAACGTGAACAACGGCAAGCCGCTTTGTAAATTGATCAAAAATTATAAACGCTAAAGCCGTTAAAAGTGCCCAAAACAGATTCTTTTTATTTGATGGGTGGCGCACACCAATCATATTGTGTCCATCCTTATATTAATTCTTTTTCTTCCTGTTCTTCATCAGGTTCAAAAACCGCCTTTGTATCATCGCCGGATAAAAGTGGCGCAAAAGGGTTTTCCACAACAAAAGCGGCGCTTACGTTGGTTTCTATGTCTATTTCGTCATTGTCATAAGTTTCTGTTTTAGACATGACGACCGACTTTTTCTTATTCTTTTTTAAGGTCTCTCCTTGTTCAAGCTGCTTATCAATAAATAAAAAACTATGCTCATTATCACTATCCGGCTTTGCCTTTTTCAAAGCTTCCTGATCTTTTTTTGCGGCTTCCGAATTTAATGTTTTTCTCTCGCCGATCGCTTTATTTATATATTCATTCTCATATTTTTCCGGAAGCTCAGAGACCTGCTTTTCAATAGTCTTAAATGAAGATATGATTCTATTTTTAAAATCTTCAACCTCTGTCTTTAAACGGTAAAGTATTTCTCTCTGAATATCGTTTTTTGCCCTTAAATTTTCCTCAATTTCCTTTGCCCTCAATTCAGTACTGCTTATAAGTGTTTCGGCGGTTTTCTTTCCCTCTCGCATTAAAGCTTCATTTTCTTCGTTTATGCGTTTCTTATCTTCAGCCAAGCGGTTCAGTATATTATCTCGCTCTTCAGTAGCGCTGTCAACTAGCTTTTTTGCCTTTTCCTTCGCCTCGTTGACAGCCAAATTTCCCAGCTTTTGCGCTCCTAGCAGCGCATCCTTCAAAGCTTCCTCATCATTACGGTATTCGCGTATTTTATCCGCCAAAACCTCAAGCTTTTTCTCCAACTCTTTGTTTTCATCAGAAAGTTTTTTAAATTGATCCGCCGCTTCGGATAAAAATTCTTCAACCTCCTCAGTGCGGTAACCGTTGAACCCCTTTTCAAACCTTCTTTCTTTTATATCACTAGCGTTCATATTAAACTAGCCTCCATTTTGTTAATATGTGTTACTGCTAAAAAAGTTCCTCAAAAGAAGACTTTTCAAGATCTTCTATAGTGTCGCCCGAGATTTCAACGTTAAAAGGAACAATCATATAAGTAGTGTTTGCAATCCTTTTCAGCTCTCCGTCAGCGGCATAAGCCACGCCGCCCAAAAAGTCAATAAGGCGATTGGCTACATCCTTGTTTGTGTTGTCAAGATTCAGCACAACCGTTTTTTTATTTTTAAAATGATTTGCAATTTCGGCAGCATCCTTATATTCCTTGGGTTTAACGACTATCACCTGAAGATGCGTGGTGGCGGCAATCGACAAAACTCGGTTGTTTCCCTTTATCCCATAACCATAGTCATTGTCATACCTGCTCTGGCTCGAAGGCACATCGTCTACTAAATCATCTTCATCTTCGTTTGGCCCATAGTCCCCGCCCGTCATTCTCTTAAAAACATCGCTAATCCCCATTTAAAAATTCCTCCGTTATATTATTCAAACATCTGCGGCGAAGCCGCTTCCGGTGTTTTATAATCATTTAACTTTTAATTTACTGAATTTAATGCAATACCACACAGCTCTGGCGTGCAAAGTACGAATTCGGATTTTTCGTCAAACTCGGTTATAATTTTTGCCTTTGCCCAAAAATGGAGGTTCCTATGCGTATAATATTTGAGCCATATTTTATAGCCGACAGATAATCGCCGGACATGCCCATTGAGAGTATTGAAAAATCTTTTCCCACACCTCTGCCATATGCTTTAAGTTTTTCAAACAGATTTCGCATTTTCTCAAAATAGCGCTCGTTTACCGACGAATCAAAAGGAGGAATCGTCATGAGTCCGCAAAGCCTCAAATTGCTTAACCCAATAAGCTCGTCCGCATTATATTTTAAAACATCATATTCCGGGATAAATCCCATTTTACTTACTTCGTTTCCGATATTGACCTCAAAAAGAATTTTCATTACCGTTCCGCGTTTTCCGGCTTGCCGATCAATTTCAGCCGCAAGCTTTAAGCTGTCCACCGACTGAATCAAATCCACTTTATCAATTATATACTTAACTTTATTGCTTTGCAATCTCCCTATGAAATGAATTTCAGGATTTCCGGTATACTTATCGTGTTTTGACAAATATTCCTGAACTCTATTTTCACCCAAAAGACCAATACCAAGCGAAATAGCGTGATTTATAAATTCCGGCTCAACTGTTTTAGTCACCGCCATGATCCGTATGTCGTCTTTACGGTTATATTTTTCTTTCGCTTCGTTTACGTTAAAGACAACCCGCTTATAGTTTTCATAAATTATTTTTTTAAAACAGACATCATCATTCCTCAACGATTTTCCCATCATATAAGTCAGTCCCCTCAACGATTATTAAATCATAAAGTGACAGAAAGCCCGGTTGCTCGGTCGTATTCTCAACAATCAGATAATCCTCCTCGGTCAAAAGAATATTGATTTTAGCAAAACGTAATTCCACGCCGGTTTTAATATACACTCCGCTTTCGCCCTGCTCATTAAAGCGAACTGCAACGCGGGGAACGCGTATGCCCGAATGGTTATTTAAAAGCAGCCTAAACTGCGCCGTACGGCTTTGAAGAAATTCATCAGTCAATTGATCACACTCAAATATGATTATACTATTGTCATTATCACACGGGACAACGCTCTTAACCGTTACGTCAATAACTTTAGAGCTTGAGCCTAACCGTATCCGCGCATTTGCGCCCTCATAAACCGAGCGCGACAAGTTAGAACTCAATATACCCGCCAACTGCCATTTATAATCGTCAACCATTTTGCCGATAACGTCGTCGTTTACCCTCAGCTTTGGATTGTTGAATATTTCTTCCAATTGCTCTTTAGAAAAATTTTTAATGTTTTCTGTATTGATTTTTCCCTCATATCCGTCAACCTTGCTAACAAAATACCCCGAATCACTTACAACAACACTTTGTGGGACTTTGCTCATTTGAGAATTTAAACTTTTTACTTCTTCGCGCAACTCGGTTATTTTATCATTAAAATCAGTATATGAACCCCTCACTATCTCTTTTTTGCTTTGTAAAGAAAGAAAGCTGTTCTTATAATTCACTATGTTTTCATAATTGCCTTTGGCAAGCTGCATCATAAATGCCGAATGATTGTTGGCAATTTGATTTGAAAGCGATTCTATCTGAGAATTATCGGTATTTTTAAGATTTTCAGCTTCCGTTAATATTTTTATTTGGTTCTCAATATCCAAAATTCTGCTTTGAAGCAGAATATCGCGTTTATTATTATAACTTTGAGCTACCTGCGAATTTTTTGCCAACTTTGTTCCGTCCTTATGGCTATACGCGATTATACCGGAATGACCAATATTTATAATCCGCTCGTCTCTCACAAAAATTCCCCTAAAAGGAACCGATTCGTCTGAATTATACAAAAAAGCCACTTCTGTACGGTTATTTTTATTTAAAAAAATATACAACTGGCTAACGATCATAGTTATAAAAAACAACCCTAAAATTGTCCAAATAATTCGGGTGGTTAACGGAGCCTTAGAGCGAACCGCTCCTGAAATTACTGAATCGGATTTTCCCTCAGTTTTCATTTTCGTCCTTTTCAAACACGTCAAAAACCGTAACCGATTTAAGAGGCGTAATAGTTGAAATAGCATGTTTATATATAAGATTCTGCTTCCCGTCTGAATCCAATATAACCGTATAGTTATCAAACCCTTTGACAGTTCCCTTAAATTGAAATCCGTTTGTAATATAAATTGTCACCGGTATTTTTTCTTTTCTTGCCTGATTTAAAAAAACATCCTGTAGATTGATATCCTTAGCCATTACACATTCCCCTTTCGACCTATTTTAAACAGTATAACATATTTTTTCAATAATTGCCACAATTTTTAATTATTTTTTTTGATTTTTCAAAATTTTTTATGTCGGATTCTGTATTATCGTTAGAAACCCATAAAATTCTCCCTTCTCTTCTGAACCATGTCAATTGTCTTTTAGCATATTGACGAGTGCTTCGCTTTAAGTTTTCAACACATTCGTCAAGAGAAGAAACCCTATCAAAATATGGCTTTAACTCTTTATATCCAATAGCTTGAGCGCAAGTGGGCAACCTGTCTCGCCTTAAAAAGCTTTCCGCCTCATTCAAAAGTCCTTTATTCAGCATAATCTCTACTCTTTTTTCAATTCTTTCATACAAAAGTTCACGCGTCAAAAAATTAAGCCCTATCATTATAGGTTTATACGGCGAGGTTTCAAGCTTGCTAATCGCTTGCTGCTCGCTGATTTTCTTGCCGGAAATTTTGTGCACCTCAATTGCCCTGATGATTCTGGATAAGTTGTTTTCATGCAGCTTATCCGCTGTTTTTGGATCAATATAGCGCAATTTTTCTAAAAGAGCTTTATTCCCATAAGCTTCGGCATAATTGCGCATTTCCTCACGAAACTTATAATCCGCGCCGGTATCGTCAAATTTTACATTGTTGATAAGCGACGAAATATAAAGTCCGGTTCCTCCCGCTATTATCGGCAATCTGCCGCGATCATGTACATCCTTTATCTTTTTATGTGCTAGCGCAACGTAATCAGCTACCGAAAAAGCCGTTTCCGGATCAACAAAGCTTATTAAATGATGCGGTATCCCCCGAGTTTCCTGTTCAGTGGGCTTTGCGGTGGCGATATCCATACCTTTATAAACCTGCATCGAATCGGCGGATATAACTTCCCCGCCAAATTCTTCCGCTATTTGAACGGCAAGGGCAGTCTTGCCCGATGCGGTAGGACCGCATACCACAACTATCCTAATATTCTCCATTTTTTAAACCCTACCGAACATCTTTTCTAACTCATATTTTTTAAGAGTAATTATTACAGGTCTTCCGTGAGGACAAAAACGTATCGATTTATCAGCCCAAACCCTTTCGGCTAGCATGGCCAAATCTTCAATGTCATTATTGTCGTTTGCCTTTATTGCTGAATTACATGCTATTGAATGCAAGATACCATCAAATATTGACGAAGTATCGGAATCGCCGTTTTTTATTTTTTCAGCGAGTTCAAAAATAAGGCGCGGCAAGTCCTCTCCTGTTAAAATTGATGGCATCGCGGCTATCTGAACCCTATAATTGTCCAAAGGTATCATATCAAACCCAATTTCCAAAAGAGTATCCTTTGCCAACGCGACAGCCTCGATTAAAGTGCTGTCCAGTTCGACTATAAATTCAGATGCGAGGAGCTGTGATGTATTAACAAGTTCTTTTTTTAGCTTATCGAACTTTAGCCGTTCGTGTGCCGCATGCTTATCTATAAGAGCAAATTCGTCTTTATTTTGACAAAGTATATATGTTTTGAATAACTCTCCTATCACTTTAATCGGGACGACTCCTTCAGCTGCAACATTTTCAAAAGACGGAAGGCGTTCTTTTTCGACAGTCTCTTCCGGCCCAAAATGTTCCTCTACGGCATCAACGCGAACACTATAAGCTTTGGCCGAAGCATTGTTCTCAAATTCAAAATTAGTATGTATAGGTGCTTTTTCAAGGTAAGCGCTCTTAAAAGAAGATAATACAACACCGGTATTTACACCTCGCTCTTTCGTTTCTAAAGATCTTTCATATTTTGGCTTTTCTGCTATAGCTACCTGATTTTTATTATCGGCGTTTAAAATAGCGTTTTTAACCGCGAAATAAACAGTATCAAAAATTTTATTGTCGTCAGAAAATCTTACTTCGGTTTTGGCAGGATGAACGTTTACATCGATACTGCTCGGATCAACATCAAGATTTATTACACAGGCCGGGAATTTGCCAGTCATAATGCTTCCCTGAAAAGCGCTTTCAACCGCCGCCATGCAGGCGGTTGATTTGATATATCTTCTGTTTACGTAAAAATACTGCATAGTTCGGTTTCCTCGGGGAAAAAGAGGAGAAGAGATGTATCCCCTAATTATTATCCCGTTTTGGCCGTAATCTACCGGAATAAGGCTATCGGCAAACTGCCTGCCAAATATAGAATAAATCGCCGAATACATCCTGCCATCGCCGCCGGTAACCCTGACCGGCTTATTATCCCTTATAAATTTAAAACTTATTTCAGGATGGATTATTGCCAGTCTGTCCACAACCGTCTGAATAGCGTTACCCTCAGAAACGTCTTTTTTGAGAAACTTCAGTCTGGCAGGCGTATTAAAAAACAGATCTCTTATAATTATCGTGGTTCCGGCAGGGCAAGCGGATTTTGAATGAGAAATTTCCACTCCCCCGTCAATTTTATATTCTGCTCCTTCACTAGAATCATCCCTGCTCATCATTGTCACTTTAGCGACCGCCGCTATCGAAGAAAGCGCTTCACCGCGAAAACCCATGGTAGATATAGATTCTAAATCCCTTTCCGAATAAACCTTGCTAGTCGCGTGGCGCAAAAACGCTGTCGGCATTTCTTCATACGGAATTCCGCAGCCGTTATCGGTGACACGAATAAAGCTTATGCCGCCGTCCATGATCTCTACTGTGACAGAATTTGCCTCCGCGTCAACGGCGTTTTCTATAAGTTCTTTTACCAACGACGCTGGGCGGTCAATGACCTCTCCGGCAGCAATCAGCTCAGCAACGTTTTTATCAAGCAGATTTATCTTTGCCATTTACAGTCCTTTCTTCAAATCTATCAGCTCCTGCAAAGCTTCAATGGGGGTGATATTATTTATATCAAGATTTTTTATTCTGTTTATAGTATTTTCCCGCGCCAAAGAAGAAAAATCTATCTGTGTTTCAGATTCCTCGCGATCTCGTGCCATGGCTTCCAATTCAATTTTAGAGCTTCTCTCCATAATTTTCAGAGAAGCTTTAGCGTTGTTAATAACCTTTTTAGGAAGACCCGCCAACTTGGCCACTTCAACGCCATAGCTGTCATCAACTCCCCCTTCGACTATTTTATGCAAAAATTTTATCTCATCGCCTTTTTTTGAAACCGCCACCGAATAGTTGCGTATCCCCTTATTGGTATTTTCAAGTCCTATAAGCTCATGATAATGAGTGGCAAACATAGTTTTACAGCCGATTTCATTGCCATTTATATATTCGGCAACCGCTTTGGCTATAGAAATGCCGTCGAAGGTAGAAGTTCCTCGCCCAATCTCATCCAAGATAACCAGACTTTTTGAAGTCGCGTTTTCTAGTATTTCCGCCACTTCATTCATCTCTACCATAAACGTGGACTGTCCCGCCGTCAAATCGTCGCTAGCGCCTACGCGGGTAAATATTTGATCGACAACACCGATTCTTGCGCTTGCAGCCGGAATAAAACTGCCTATTTGCGCCATAAGGGTTATAACCGCCACCTGTCTCATATAGGTGGACTTTCCCGCCATATTTGGACCGGTTATAATAATCAGTCGATTGTCTTTTAGGTCAATATAGGCGTCATTTGGGGTAAAAACACTGTCTTTAAGCATCTTTTCAATTACCGGATGACGACCTTCCTTTATTTCAATAACGCTTTCGAGAGTTATATCAGGTCGATGATAATCATTTTCTATTGCGGCGTTCGCAAAACCACCGAAAACGTCTAGCTCGGCGACCGCTGTCGCAGTAGACTGTATTTCAGTTAACTTTCCGGTCAAAAACACGGTTATTTCTGAAAAAATCTCAGATTCTAGCGCAATTATCTTGTCATTTGCCGAAAGAATCTCATCCTCAATTTTTTTTAGTTCTTCGGTTATGTATCTTTCGCCGTTTGTGAGAGTTTGCTTTCTTATATAGTTGGCAGGCACGTTTCCTATGTTACCCTTAGACACTTCGATATAATAACCGAATACCCGGTTATAACCGACTTTAAGATTCTTTATCCCGGTTTTTCCCCGCTCTTCTTCCTCAAGCCGAGACAACACAAACTTATTATCTTTTGTAATAGTCCTTAGCCTGTCCAGTTCATCGTTAAATCCTTGATTTATGTACCCTCCGTCCTTTAACAGCACAGGAGGTTCAGATTTAATAGCTTTGCTTATAAGCTCTGCGACATCGGACAATTCAAAAATCCGGTTTGAAATATCGCGCAGCAAAACCGGAAGATTTCCTTTTAAAAGTCTTTTAATGAGTGGCAATTTTTCGGCGGCTTTCCCCAAAGAATAAACATCTCGGGGACTGGCCGCTTTATATACAATTCTTGTCATCAACCTCTCAAAATCAGCTATGCCTGATAATTCATCACATAAGTTACCTAAAGTCAAGATATTTTTTGTGAAATACTCAACTACGTCTAAGCGTTTTATTATTTCCAAATGGCTTATCAAAGGCCGATCAATATATTGTTTAAGCTTTCTGCGCCCCATAGAAGTTTCGGTTTTGTCTAGCACCCATATAAGCGAGCCCCTCCTCTCTCTGCCGCGCATAGTCTCGGTAAGCTCAAGATTTTTTCTTGTTACAAGGTTCAGCGCCATATATTCTTGTTCTTCGTGGAATTTAACATTCGTAAATCTAGAAACGGCGTTCTTTTGGGTATCCGTAAAATAACGCAGTAACGCAAGCAACGACTTAATCGCGAGCTTCATATCTACGGCAACTAATTTCTCATGATTTTCCAAGCCGTATTGTTCGCAGACGGCCTCAAAATTTAAGCTTTCAAACGCGGAATCGTCCAAAAGTCCGCCTGTGCAGCCGGATAGCTTGTTCTTTACAAATTCACTTACTTGGCGATAGGACATAAATTCCTGATTAAAAAGTATCTCTACCGGTCGATAACGCGCAAGTTCAGAAATAACGTCGCTCAACATACCGTTTCCGCGCTTTTCAAAAAGGTGTATTTCTCCTGTGGACAAATCGGCAAAAACAAACCCGCAGCCCGAACCTTTATTTTCGCTTTCCGCAAAAAAACAAGCGATAAAATTATTGCTGCCATCGTCCAACATACTGTCTTCAATAACGGTTCCGGCAGTGACGATCCGTTTAACTTCCCGTTCTACCAACCCCTTCGCCGGCACAGCCGTTCCCAACTGCTCGCAAATCGCGACTTTGTATCCTTTATCTATAAGTCTTTTTATATAGGTTTCGCTTGAATGATAAGGCACCCCGCACATAGGCGTACCGGCCCTTGACGTAAGCGTAAGATCTAGCGCTTTAGAGATATTGAGGGCATCGTCAAAAAACATCTCATAAAAATCTCCTAGCCTGTAAAAAAGGACATAACCTTTATACTTGGCCTTTATTTCAAGATACTGTTCAAGCATAGGTGTTATTTTTTTATTATCTTTGTTGTCCATAAGCTTTCCATTTCAATTCAAACATCTGCGGCGGAGCCGCCGCCTTCCGGTATTTTAACAAGCATCAACGTGGGGTTTAAAATCACCCCTCCGCCTAAGAGGCGGGGGACATGCGGCAAGCCAACTTGAAAACTTGTTAAAGGTTGAAAAATATCTTTTATCCGCATCCGGAACAACCTTCGCACGAACCGCCGCAGTTCGCCGGTTCACAGGTATCCGGATCTTCCCCGTCGCAGCAAAGACTGATAATAGAATTTATCTGCCGTATAAGCCCGTCAACCTCCGACTTAGCGATAGTAAAAGCCGCCATATTTTCATTGGTCATTATCTGACGATACTGTTCCTGCATATTTTGGTTCAAATCGGTTATCTTTGACTGCTGTTTCTCCCCTTCAGGTTTTGACATCTCCATTTGCAAATTTTGCTTAACAAGATTAAACTCGCCTATAAGCCTCTGAAGCCCCTCGTCTGCGTCATTATTAAGTTTTGCGTTGTTATACGCTATAAACCGGTTGTCACTCTGTATAGCCTTTCCCAATTCTCTTGCCGCCGATATCGCGTCCATTGTTATTTTATCTCCTCTCCGATAAGCGCCCAGTTAAGCGCCCTGATTATTTTTATATTTACGAAACTTCCTATTTTTTCATCATTACCGGGGAAATCGACTATAAAACCGTTTCTGCTTTTTCCAGTCAACAGCTTCTCATCGCTTCTTCCCTTCCCGGTACAAAAAATCCTAAGCGTTTGCCCAACATATCCGTTAAGCGCGGCTTCTCCGATTTTTGACTGAACACTAAGCAGCTCTCTAAACCATATACTTTTTTGTTCTTCGCTTACATAATCGGGCAGTTCAGCCGCCTTCGTACCGGGCCGTTTACTGTAGATGAATGTATAGGCTGAATCAAATCGCGCTTCCTTCATGAGCGAAATAGTTTCCGAAAAATCCGCGTAATCCTCACCGGGAAAACCCACTATTATATCGGTGGTTAAAGACAAACCCGGAATACGAGACTTAGCATAATTTATAAGCTCCAGATATTCTCTGCGGGTATACCCGCGGTTCATAGCCTCCAATATCCTGTCACTTCCGGACTGCACCGGCAAATGCAAACGATAAGAAATTTTTTTGCTGTCCGCTATAGTGTCGATAAGCTCTTTTGTGAGATCTTTGGGGTGGCTAGTCATAAAGTTAATTATAAAATCTCCCGGAATGTTATCAATGTAATTTATAAGACGGTTAAAATTAACGTCCGTTCCCTTGCCATAAGAGTTTACGTTCTGCCCCAACAATAAAAACTCACGGCAGCCCTCATAATAAAAGCTTTTGACCTCCTCCATTATCTTTGCCGCCGAGCGAGAGCGTTCCCTTCCCCTAACGTAAGGAACTATACAATATGTACAATAATTGTCACATCCGTACATTATAGATATATTCGCTTTATATTTACTATCTCTTACAACCGGCAGATTCTCAGCAATCGGCTCGTCTTCATCGCTTAAAATAACACCGTGCTTGCTCCCGTTAAAGAGACCCGCCAAAAGCTCCGGCAAAGAGTTAAGCTGATTAGTTCCTAAAATCAGATCAACGAAAGGAAACGTCTTTTTAACCTTTTCCGCAATGTCTCTTTGCTGTGTAAGACAACCGCATATAACTATTCTAAGTTTTGGATTTTTCAATTTTTTATGCTTTAAAGCTCCAATATTGCCAAAAATCCTGTCTTTCGCGTTTTCACGAATGGCGCAGGTATTAAAAATCATCAAATCTACATCGTCGTCATTATAAACTATAGTATACCCCAAGAGCGTGAGTATCCCGCATATCTTTTCGCTGTCAGCAAAATTCTGCTGGCAACCGTATGTCCTAATATAGGCTTTTCCCTTGATATTTATCACCTCAAAACTATAGCTATTACTCATGTGCCAAACAGTCGGTAAAAATATATTTAATAATTGTCGAGTGCTTGACGCAGGAGTAATAATAACTGCGTTTTCACAAAAAAAATCAATAAAAACATCATATTATAATATTTTTTTATTATAACATATATCTATATAAAAAGCAATAGAATTTAAATAATAAGGACAAGGAGGTACTATATATGGATAAAAAAGGTGGAATATTTCAAAATGCGGTAATACTTTTTGGAGCTATGACCGTTACCAAAATTATTGGCGCGCTGCTGAAAATCCCGCTTGGAAATATATTAGGAGGCTTGGGAATGGGATATTTTTCATCCGCCTTCAGCGTTTTTCAGCCGGTATATGCCCTTACCTGTGCAGCATTTCCCACGGTGATGACCAGACTTATAGCCCAAAGCATAGCCGAGGACAAAAAAAATGGAATAGATGAGATAAAATCAGCGGCGCTTAGATATGCTCTGGCCATAGGTTTTTTTGGGATGATTTTAATCTTGACTATTAGTGCCCCTTTTGCTACATATATAGCAAATTCTCCTAAAAGCATACCTGCTATGCTTATTTTGGCTCCCGCCGTTATGTTCTGCAGTGTTGCCTCCGTTTACAAAGGTTATTACGAAGGCCTTAACAACATGATACCTACCGCCATGTCGCAGATAGTTGAATCATCGTTTAAAGCGCTGCTAGGTGTTTCACTGTCATATATAACCCTCGCAAAAACAAACTCGTTGCCGCACGCCGCCGCCGCCGCGGTGCTGGGGCTGACAATAAGCGAAGCTTTGGGCACGCTCTCGCTTTTCATATATAGCAAGTACAAGAACTCTAAGAAAAAAATCTCTATCTCTGCCGA
>JAISVH010000016.1 GCA_031271685.1 Eubacterium sp.
TATGCCTTTTATAGCAGAGGGAGGAGGTTTTATGTACCTGCACGAATGCCTTCAGGGGGATGATGAAAGATATTATCCCATGTGCGGCGTTATCGAAGGAAAATGCCATAAAACTAGCCGTCCGCAAAACTTTGGGTATATAAATATGTTAGCGGACAGTGGAAACATGTTATTTCGCGCAGGAGACAAGGTTAACGCACATTCGTTCCATTACTGGAGCAGTGACAGTCCTAAAGCTTCATTAACTTTAAAAAAGCCTGGCAGAGACAGGCAGTGGAAAGAAACGGCCTGCGGCGATAGCTTTTACGGGGGGATGCCTCATTTGTTTTTTAGAGGTAACCCGGATATTATTAAGCGTTTTGTTTGGAGATGCGCCGAATGGAAAAATTAAATGAACTTTTAGATCTTATAATAAAGCCGGATTCCGAATCCGCGCTGCGTTGTAAGGAAAGGCTAGACAATATTGCAAAACCCATTGACGGGCTTGGCGAATTTGAATGCGTACTTCCAAAGCTGGCGGGAATATATGGCGATGATAACTTTAATATTGACAAAAAGGCGATAGTCGTAATGTGCGCGGACAACGGAGTAACGGTCGAAGGGGTGTCGTTGACCGGGCACAAAACTACAACTGCGATAGCTGAGCATATTGTCGGAGGCACGGCGGTAGTAAGCATTATGGCTCGCCACACAGGAGTTTCGATATATACTGTCGATATCGGCATGTATGATACTATCAACGCTCCGGGTTTGATTCATGCAAAAATCTCGAATGGCACAAACAACATCGCCAAAGGCCCGGCCATGACAAAAGCTCAGCTTTTGTCCGCTATTCACATAGGAATGAAAATGGTGAGAAAATTAAAAGACGGTGGATATAGGATAATCGCAACCGGTGAAATGGGAATAGGAAACACCACTACCAGTTCCGCCGTCGCAAGCGTTTTGTTGGGGATTTCGCCCCGTGAGACTACCGGGAGAGGCACGGGTCTGTCGCCCGACGCTTTTGCTCATAAAATCGAAGTAATAAAGAAAGCTATAGATATTAATAAACCGGACAGATCAAACACTATTGACGTTGTTATGAAAATTGGAGGTTTTGACATTGCTGGTCTGATAGGGATGTTTCTAGGCGGCGCGGTTTATAAGATTCCGATAGTTATAGACGGGGTGATTTCAGCAACGGCCGCGTTGGCTGCGTCAATGATCAGCAAAAACTGCGTTGACTATATGTTGGCTTCACATTTGGGAAAAGAGCCCGCAAATAAATACATATTTGAAAAATTGGGGTTAAATCCGGTGATACGTGCAAACATGTCGCTAGGAGAAGGCGCCGGGGCGGTTATGCTGCTGCCGATGCTAGATTTGGCAGTGGAGGTATATCGACAGAATACGACGTTTGAAAAGGTAAATATGAAGCGTTACGAGAGAAGTGAAATGTGAGCAATATTATTACTCCCGCGATGTTTCGCCACAATGACAGAAAAGTTAGCTTTGCAAAGCGATTTAACGATATGTCAGATGGGATAATTTATGATTATTACTGTTTACGGCGGCAGCGCCAACGGGAAAAGCGAATACGCTGAAGATTTGGCGTCCTCACTGTCTGAAAATCCCATATATATTGCAACCATGTTGCCCGGAGGCACCGAAGCCGCAGAGAGGATAGAAAAGCATAATCGGCAACGTCACGGCAAAAATTTTATCATTAAAGAACACTTTCTTGGTTTAAAGTCGATTCGATTGCCGTTTGGTTGCACAGTATTGCTTGAGTGCGTATCAAATTTATTGGCGAACGAAATGTTCACTGAAAGCGGTGCGGAATCTAAAAGCATAATTGCCGTTATGGATGGCATAAAGAGGATAATAAAAATATCGAGGCATTTGATAATCGTCTCCAATAATGTGTTTGAGGATGGACAGAAATATGATGAAGCAACAAATAAATACATTTCAAATCTTGCGAAAATCAATGAGGAGCTAATGAAAATTTCAGATGTATTTATAGAAATTGTTTGCGGTCTGCCGGTATTTTTTAAGGGGAATCTAAATGAAAACCTTGATTAACAGCCTGGTTCTCTCATTTGCTGTATTCAGTAAAATACCTTTACGATCACCTGAATGGAAAAAAGAGAATATGCGCTATATTTTTTGTTTTTTTCCGTTGATAGGCCTAGTTATCGGTGTGTTATTTTTTACTTTTTGGTATGTTTCACACCTTCTTTTTTTGATTTTGCCGCTGACTTCTGCGTTGTTGACGTCAATTCCGGTTTTAGTAACAGGCGGAATACATCTTGATGGGTTTTGTGATACGATGGACGCTATTTCCTCTTATAAGACACTGCAAAAGAAATTAGAAATTTTAAAGGATAGTCGTATAGGCGCTTTTGCGGCGATATTTTTATGCGTTTATTTTATTGTTTTCTTGGGTGCGGCGAGCGAGATTTATAATGTTAATACAGCAATTTCGGTTTGCCTGTGCTTTATACTTTCAAGGGCTTATTCGGCGCTGTTCGTACGCTTTACAGGTAGCGCTAGGCAGGACGGCATGATATATGAATTAAAATCTGACATGCAAAAAAGCGCGGTTTTATTATCTTCGGCATTTTATATATCTATTTGTGCCGCATTTTTGTTTTTTACAAATATTTTTAGCTTGTCGGCGCCGCTGGTAGGTTTATTAATATTTTTTTTCTGTCGTCGAAAGGCTATTCGCGAATTTACAGGCATAACCGGCGATGTAGTGGGTTGGTTTTTATGCGTGTCTGAATTATTTATGATTTGCGTGGCTGTCTTGTCAAATAAACTTGCGGAGGTAATAACGTGGTTTTGATAGTTGGCGGAAAGCATCAGGGAAAGGAGAGATATGCAAAAGAGAATTATCCCGACGGAGAGCATGTTTTTGATTTGCACGAGCGAATACATGAGGTTTTGTCTTCAGGCGGTGGATATGAAGACTTGATAGAGGAAATAATGTTGAAAGAAAATATAGTCATAACCTGCGATGAAGTGGGCAGCGGAATCGTTCCGGCCGATAGATTTCAGCGCAATTACCGCGAAGCTGTCGGAAACGCCTGCATGCTGATAGCTAAACGTGCCGAAACGGTGATAAGGGTTTGCGCCGGAGTTGGTATAAAGTTAAAATGAAGTTGCTTTTTATAAGACACGGAGAAACGCTTGGTAACGCCGAAAAACGATATATTGGGATCACTGACGAAAATCTTTCTAGGGATGGAAAAGTCAAGCTTAAAACTCTTATTAAAAACGCGAGCTATCCGACTGCCGACCGTGTATATACTAGTTCTTTGAAACGCGCGACACAGACCGCCGAATTGATATATCCAGGTGTTGCCGCTGTAAGAGTATCCGATTTCCGGGAATGCGATTTCGGAGATTTTGAAGGAAGAAATTATGTTGAACTTAACGGAGATCCTTCATATCAAATTTGGATCGATTCCGGCGGGGAAATGAAATTTCCAAACGGTGAAAGCCGCGCTGAACTATCCGATCGCGTTATATTGGCTTTTGAAAAGATTATGAAAACGCTTTATCTTAAAGGCGCTGAATGTACGGCTTTTGTTGTGCACAAAGGTACAATAATGTCAATAATGGATCGATATGCCAAGCCTGAAAGGCCGTATTTTGACTGGAGTATGCAAAACGGACATGGATTTATTTGTGAAGCCGAAAATTGGGTGGCTAATAAAATATTAATATTTAAAAAGGAATTATAGATAGATTTGGAAAAAATATTTATTTTTCAAACCGCAGCGATTTTAACAGGCTTTACACTTGATTTGCTGTTGGGCGACCCCAGTTGGATGCCGCATCCAGTGCGTCTGATTGGAAAACTTATCATCAAAACGGAGAAAATTATTAGAAAATATTTTAAAAATTTAGCGCTTGGAGGATTTGTTCTGGCGTTGGTTATATTAATGTTATCGGTTTTTATACTGTTGACAATATTGGTTTTATGTTACCGAATAAACGTATGGCTAGGATTTTCTATAGAAAGTATTGCTTGTTATCAGATGTTGTCTACAAAATGCTTAAAAACTGAAAGCATGAAGGTATACAATAGCTTAAGAGAAAAAAATATTGTCCGTGCCCGTGAAGATGTTTCCATGATAGTCGGCAGGGACACAAAAGATTTGAATAGCAGAGAAATCATAATGGCGACGGTGGAAACGGTCGCTGAAAACACTTCTGATGGAACGGTTGCTCCACTTTTTTACATGGCGCTTTTCGGGTCGGTCGGCGGATTTTTTTATAAAGCTGCTAACACAATGGATTCTATGATAGGATATAAGAACGAAAAGTATTTTAAATTAGGGAAATTTGCGGCTAAATTGGATGATGCATTAAATTTTATCCCATCTAGGCTCTGTGCGGTTTTAATGATAGCCGCTGCTTTTTTGCTAAGATTTGATTTTTATAACGCTTATATAATATGGCGACGTGACCGACTCAAGCATTCAAGTCCTAATTCAGCGCAGACGGAGTCGGTTTGCGCCGGAGCTCTGAACATAAGACTTTCGGGCAGTTCGTTTTATTTCGGGCAATTAGTTAAAAAGCCGTATATTGGAGATGACAATAAAAAGATAGATGCGGAATTTATAAAAAAAGCAAATAAGCTACTTTATATCACCGCGTTTTTGTCGTTGGTCAGTTTTATTTTTTTTAGAGTTGTTTTTTGGGTGTTGCTATGGGCAAGGTAATAATGATACAGGGGACTATGTCTAACGTTGGCAAAAGTGTGATCACCGCCGCGCTTTGTCGGATATTCAGACAGGATGGATTCCGTTCCGCACCTTTTAAATCGCAAAATATGTCGCTGAATTCCTTTATAACTGAAGATGGGTTGGAAATCAGCCGTATGCAGGCGGTACAGGCGGAAGCGGCGGGAATTAAACCGGATGTCAGGATGAATCCGATTTTGCTTAAGCCTTTTAATGATAAAGGCTCGCTTATCATCGTAAACGGTAAAGCGGTTGGATCTATGAGTTCGCGGGAATATTTTAATTATAAGACAAGCCTTGTTTCAAAGATAATTGAATCTTTTCATTCCCTTGCGAATGAATATGATATTATTGTTATAGAAGGAGCCGGAAGCCCTGTTGAGCTGAATTTAAAGCAAAACGACTTAGTTAATATGGGGTTGGCCGCAATGGTCGATTCTCCAGTGCTTTTGGTCGGAGATATTGATCGGGGAGGGATTTTTGCACAGCTTTTAGGTACTCTTATGCTACTTGAACCGGAGGAACGTTTTAGGGTAAAGGGGCAGATAATAAACAAATTCCGCGGTGATAAAACTCTATTTAAGCCCGGGCTTGATATGCTTTATGATAGGAGCGGCATACCGGTGACTGGCGTTATTCCGTATGGAAATTTTGTTATTGAGGCGGAGGATAGTCTGTCTGAAAAGATAAATATCCGTAACAAAGCCGATGCGGATAATGAAAAAGAATATGATTTTCTATCAGATCTGGTCAGAAAAAATATAAATATGAATGACATTTACAAAATAATAGGGATAAAAACATGAACAACTTTTACACGCATATTTACGCGGGCGATGGTAAAGGGAAAACTAGCGCTGCCGTAGGTCTTGCCGTCAGGGCGGCCGGCAGTGGGAAAAAAGTCGTGTTCGCACAGTTTTTTAAAGGTACCGATAGTGGTGAGATTTCAATATTAAAACAATTCGTGACAGTGATTCGGCTGCCGAAGTCTTATGGCTTTTGGAAGACCCTGACCGAATATGAGAAAAAAGAGCTGACCAAAGAGCACAACATTATTCTTCAAAATGCGGTTTCTATAAAGAGCGATGTGCTTATCCTTGATGAAATAATCTCGGCGTATAATTATCAAGCGGTAGATACTAGTAAAGTTGACGCATTGCTAGAGGAAAAACCGCAGTTTAGGGAAATAATTCTCACCGGCCGTAATCCGTCTTCAAAATTAATAGGATATTCTGACTATTTTTCTGAAATATGCGATATAAAACATGTGTTTGCTAAAGGAATAAAAGCAAGAGAAGGGATTGAATATTGATGACGCCGTCAGAAATCGAAAAAAAAAGCATGGAGATAATTGAACAGGAACTGTATTTACGCGGGAAAAAAATACCTGAAGAACAAGCTCCGATTATAAAACGCGCAATACATGCCACTGCGGATTTCGAATATGCCGAAACGCTATATTTTTCGCAAGGTGTGATAGAACATGCAAAAGAAAGTATAAAAAACGGAGCGTGTGTAATTACCGACACTAAAATGGCAAAATCAGGGATAAATAAATTTGTTTTAGAAAAATTCGGAGGCAATCTATATTGCTTTATGTCAGACAAAGAAGTAGCGGCAAACTCAATTAAAAATAACACTACCCGTGCGGCGGAGAGTATAGATAAAGCGCTTGAAATTAAAAAGCCATGCATTTTCGTGATCGGCAACGCCCCGACAGCTTTGATAAGATTGTATGAGCATATAAAAGGCGGATTGATAAAACCAGAGCTAATAATAGCAGTTCCCGTAGGTTTTGTAAACGTTGTTGAAGCAAAAGATCATATACTTTCATTGGATAGTGTCCCACATATAGTGAATTGCGGAAGAAAAGGAGGAAGCAATGTTGCCGCCGCTGTATTTAACTCATTATTATATCTTTTATAACCTGATAAATTTAATGCGCAAGAATACATAATTTCTCAACTTTATGGAAACATAATAATAAATTATTTTGAAGGAGTTGTTTTCACATGAGAAATTATCCCGAAACGCTTTTAGACCCCGCTCAATCAGTCGTAGTTATAATTGATCATCAGCCGCAGATGTATTTTGGAGTAGAAAGCGCGTCAAGATGTTCGATCGAGAATAATGTGATAGGACTTGCGAAAGCGGCGCAATTATTTAAGGTGCCATGCATTCTTACGACAGTTGAGGCGCAAAGTTTTTCCGGATTTCAGTATTCGAAGCTGCAAGAAGTCTATCCGAACGTTACGCCAATTGACAGAACATGTATCAATGCTTGGGAGGATGTCAATTTAAAAAAGGCGGTTGAAGGAACAAACCGCAAAAAGGTGGTAATAGCCGGACTTTGGACAGAAGCGTGTGTTACTTTTCCTGCGTTATGCATGAAAAAAGATGGCTACGATGTTTATATCGCCGCTGACGCATGTGGAGGAGCAAGTAAAGGGGCGCATGACATGGCAATTTTACGCATGGCACAGGCGGGGGTAAAGCCTGTCACGTGGATGCAGGTTATGATCGAGTGGCAGCGTGATTGGAACAACAAAGACACTTATAACGGAGTGATGAGTGTTGTTAAGGAACATGGCGGAGCATATGGACTTGGCGTTGAATATACCGAAAGCATGCTAAAAAAATAAAAACAGCAATCAGAGTCTATAAAATAAACTGTGATTTTGCCTTTCTGAAAAAAATGATATAATCAGAAATGGCGAACATAATGAGAGTATTAACAAAGGAACAAATACGAGAATTAATTACTTCAACAAATTACGAAAGCCGATAAAGCCCGTAACGACGATAATTTATCGGCTTTTAATGCGGGTAGAGGGGCGTGCACAATGGCGATTGAGCAATTGACGAGATACGCGAAACGGCTATTGAAATGAACGATTATCTACGGGAGATAGATGTATGAGAGGAACACAAGCCTATATTTATTGCAGGTGTTCTTATTGCGCTTAACAATGACGATTTTTCCAAAAGCTACGCGCATTTGCCGTCATACAATGCCGTTATGTCCGCTATTCAAACGGCGATTGAAAATGAATTAAAGAAGGGCGGCATTGGCGTTGTTGTCGTACCTAAGTCTTGCGCTATCGGTACGAAGTTATTTGTCAAGGGTAACCGCCTAACAAAAGAGGATATGTTAGACGGTAGCACTAATTATTTAGGGGATATCAGTGAAAACAATGGTGTTCGCCAGTTGATAGACGCGCCCGCTATCCATAATGCCAATAGTATTACTTTAGTTGAATAATGATGCGGATATAATATGCTTTGTGCCGCGTATCGAACCAAGCTCTATAAAATCATATAAGTTAAGTATGAATTATATCGCTTTATACACTTTTGGAAAGGGATGGAGAAGCCATGATTGCGGAAATTCATGGAAAAATAAGAGGCACAGGCTCAAATTTGACCGAACGGCTGGAAGATGAACTTACAGGAAACTTTTTTGGGAATATGCGCTACTTACCTTTCAATAAGGGACTAAAACGAATACTTACGGCTTGCATTTATCCATCCTCATTATCGTCATTGTTTGATAATCTGGATAAAATGGAGTGGGCTGAAAATATATCTTTCTGGCCAAAGGAGAAAGAAGCAGAGATTGATGTTCTTTTGACATTTGACAACATAGTTGCCGGTATTGAGGTGAAGTACCAGAGTGGGCTATCCTCAGATGATAGCGTGAATAACAGCGAAGCACTGCCTGATGACGAAGAAGAAAGCCGTCAACAACTCGCGAGGGAAAGCCGCTTAGTCAAAAGGCTGGCCGGTACTGGGGACAAGTTGCTGTTATTACTCGCGGATGAATCGTCAGCACATTCCATTTATGCTGAAACTGTGCGCCGACAACTGCTTAGCGATATTCGTTTCGGCTACATAACATGGCAGAAAATCTTGATTGAACTACAGTCTATGACCGTTGATACTCCGTTTGAAGCAGTTATTATAGGCGATTTAACTAAGTTGTTAGTTAGAAAGGGATTTGAAAGGTTCAATGGGTTTACTCCAGATATACCGTATATAGACTCATCTTTGTGGTGGGCCTTTGATTATAAGGCTGATGTAACATTCGGTTTTGCTGTTGATAAGAAGATATGTGGGGGGATGCACTATGAATTTGGGTACTAATATTTTCAATGCCTTTGAAGTCGTAAAAAACACACATGAGAGTATAAACAAGCTGATGCAGTATTGCAAATCTATGGCAGAAGAAAAAGGCGAGTACACATTGGCCTCGCCTAAATTTCTTAGATGGCGGTCTGATAATAATAGTTGGGGCTGGTCTATTTCAAACTTCATATTGCTGTTTCAAAGCAAAAAAGACGTAGAATTGGAACACAATGATTGGCGTGATGGTCCGGTATATGTCTTGGAAATAAATTTATATGACCCTGAAAATTATGACACTCCAATGATAAATATTGCAAAGTATGAATACAACAATATATCTGCATGGGGCAATGGTGTTTCCCCTGCCGAACATTGGCGTATAAATCAACCTCTGTATTCAGATGAGTTAGATTGGAAAATAGACGGTCTTAGTTATGACGGTCATGTTAAAGACGAACAATCTGCCGATTCAAAATGGTGGGGGTTGCGCCGGATAGTAGGATACAGCGTTTCTTTGACAGACATAACTCCAGAAAATGCTTATGATGTTATATTTGGTGGTTTTGATTCTCTGGTCGATAAATAAGTATCTTCTTTGAGTATAAAAGCGGAGACCTATGTAGAGTGCTCACTTTTATATTTTAATTTGATAGGCGAGGATTTATAAGAAATGGATGAATCAGGATTGCAAATAAAGAGAATGTATAACCAACAGTGTAAATGGCAATGATCTCCATAATAAATAAAAAGGAGGAAAAGCCATGACACAGTTGAACGAAAAAGAAATGGAATTAGCAATGCTGCTGAGCGAGGAATGCGGAACTCCGGCTGAATTAACAGCAAAGCTCAAAAATCTGTTTGCCGGAGCATTGGAAAAAATGCTGGAAGCTGAACTGGAAGAGCATTTGGGTTATGAGAAAAACAGCATTGTGGGCAACAACACCGTAAACAGTCGCAACGGCTACGGAAAAAAGACGGTAAAAAGCGAGTGGGGCGAGAGCGAAATAGCCATTCCGCGCGACAGGAACGGGACTTTTGAGCCGCAAATTATCGAGAAACGTCAAACCCGAACCGATGATATTGAGACTCGAATTCTGGCGATGTACGCCAAGGGCATGTCAACCCGCGACATTGAAGATCATCTGCGCGATATTTACGGAATGGAAGCTTCGGCAAGTCTCATCAGCCGGATAACCGACAAGATTTTGCCGGCTGTGTCCGAGTGGCAGTCAAGGCCGCTGGACCGCGCAAACGCTGCGGCGTTTGATCCGCGTTGGATTATTGGATTTAATGACCTTTTACAAATATTTGGGGGTGCGGTTTTCTTGACAATTTCATAATGTGTTATTTTTTTGCTTAAATATTAACGGATATTCACACAAAAATTGCCTTGTCCGGCAAAAATTTTGCTCGCCAATCCATAACATTTTAATTAATTAAAGAAGTCTATTAACTGCTTTCATCTTGTAGATAATTTAAAATTTCTCCGAAGCGTTGAAAATGCACGACTTCTCTTTCTCTCAAAAATTTTATGACATAGTTAACATCCGGATCGTCTGATAATTTTAGGATATTATCATAAGTGGCGCGAGCCTTTTGTTCTGCCGCGACCGCCTATTGACAACATCGATAGAAACAAACCGCTACAAAAACTTTTAAAACCATAATTTAGCACATGTATACTATACTGATTGAATTGCGATTAAAAAATATTGGAATAAACTTGCCGTAGGAATAGCAAAGGTTTTTTGTGCTTTTCAGCCAAGGAGGATGGGAGTTATCAACGGTAATATTGTATACCGATTACGTCCGCTATTTTTGGATTTGTATAACGCATCATCAGCATATTTTATAAAATCTTTCGCAATTTCCGTATTTTTAACTCTTCCCGTTGTGATCCCTATTGAAACGGTAACACAGTCTGCAACCTCGCTTTCAGCATGGGGAATTCTACGTTGCAGTATTTTTTTAAGTATTA
The DNA here is from genome assembly GCA_031271685.1 of Eubacterium sp. Lineage (GTDB taxonomy): Bacteria > Bacillota > Clostridia > Oscillospirales > Ruminococcaceae > Ruminiclostridium_E. The sequence goes on from JAISVH010000016.1 coordinate 10,843, forward strand.
GATCCGCGATTTTGCATGCTCCGTCTTCATCGGTATTGGGCAGAACAACGATAAATTCCTCGCCTCCAAATCGCGCTGCAAAATCATCGTCTCGATTAACACATGAGGATATAGCTTGTGCAACAAGTCTGAGACAATCGTCTCCCGCTTGATGACCATAGTGATCGTTGTATTTCTTAAAATAATCAATATCGATCATAAGCAGACTAAGAAACTGATCTGAACAATAAAAATTATTAATGATTATCTGCAATCGCTTATCGAAATATCTTCTGTTTTTAATTCCTGTTAAATGGTCGACATATATGGGTTCTTCTTCCTTTATAATTTCTTCCGTATTTGATAGGCTCAAAAATATATCAACAATTTTATCTATTGTTTTCGAGTCATTTTTGTTTAACTCTGCTTTAAGTTTTTCGATCTCTTTCGTTTTGTTAAATTTATATTTTCTCTTTTTTCTTGTGGCAGAAATATAATCTCGTAATATGCTTTTATCACCCTCGCTGCTTCCAAGAAAGAACTTATTGATGTCATAATATTTGTCTCTAGACAACAATCGTAATATTTTTTTATTAATTTCGATAATCTTTTTAATATCATCATATTGAAATATGCCGTCTTCTGAATTGAAAAGATGTTTTTCTCGTCCGACCAGTATGCCTTTTGTCAATTGGTACCGATCAATGTAATGAGCGTGTTCAATTTTTTTCCTCAAGCATGGATGAATAAAATAATACTCAGAGGATGGTAACCCTTTGAGTACGGGGTCTTGCGGATCTTTAAACCTTTGAATATGATTTTCTTTAGCGTCAATATAAATATATCCAAGCAATCCCATATTATAGAGTTCGCAAAATGAGAGATTCCTGTCTGTACAACTTTTACAAAAGCTATCAATAGTATTATTTTTATTAATATTACAAAACTTCTTGCAAATTTCTTTAATTTCATCTTTTTCCAAGATATTACTCGGAATATTGGATAAAAATCTATCATATTTTTCAACTGTTGTTAAGCATCTGTTTAATATGCTTAATTGATTAAATATTGTTACGCCAATTTCTTTAACTGAAGTTTCTTGAATAGATTTTTTAATTTCTTTCCTTTTGTCTCCCGTAATGTCGAGTGTTCTGATGGGATCCAATAAGGCAACATAATCTCGAGGTCTTCCGAGGGTATATCTGTCGATGAATTCAAAAACAGGTTCCTCGTCAAAAGAAGCCACATTGTCAATAGAAGAAATCCCTAGAAAATCTTCAAGCGAATAATTCTTTCTAGAACCTTGCATATATACCGACAATTGATTCATCATATTTCGGATATCGTCGGTCGTGTATCTAATTTTATAGATGTTTGTCGCCATGGATTGTTTGTTTTCAGAGTCATATATTGGGTTATTATATGCCTCTTGCCGAAGAGAAATATATATTTTAACATGATTATTACGTATGCCTAATTCACGAACCGCTTCGAGCAACCCGACCTGACAGGTGACCCAAAACTCCATATTGTTTTTTTCGCTAAGAGCTTCATCCGGTCTGTCAATAAAAAAAGCACACGGAAAATCAAGGTTCGAGAAAACCTTTCGGATATATGAACCATATGAACCTTTCGAATCAAAAAAACCATCAAACGTTTTTCCGGCAATGTTAATAATTTCTCCGAACGCATCGCTTATTCTTGTCGAGTTGCGATCATCACTAACTATTCTTTTAATAATGTTGTTCCAGTTTTTATTTAGCTTTGTTGTATTCGGTAATTTAGATAAAAATTCGTCCCTATACTTTGAATGTGATGCATGTAATTTGAACCAACAATCTATGGCTGTTAATTCAATAGCAACTTCCCATAAACGTTTGAAGTTTCTCCAACTACTTAAATAGTTCAATGCGTCGTCCGAAAATTTAGTTTTTCTGACATCGTAAAAAGAATCAATAAAAGGCGTATCTTTCGGATAAATATTCAATGTGTTCCCATTCCCATTATATTTTTCATCCAATAAGAGCCTTTTATATGTAAGCAATAACGTTTTACCCATACCTTTACCGCCTACAATTGCAAATTTTTCACTGGATAAATAATCTTCGATTCCTGTATTTTTATACGTATACTTTTCAAGCGTCTCAAGTGAAACGTCGAAACCTTTTGCATGTCCGAAATCCACACACAGAGGTTTAAAAATTTGTTTCTCCTCACTATTATTTGTCATATTAAATATCCTTTCCTATTATTTTTTCTTATATGTCATAAAGTATAACATATCAAAATAAAGATATGTGTCGAATTTTGTCGAAAAATTTAAATATTTAAGGTTTTAAACAGTGTATTATGTTGAAAATAATAACGACAAGATACTTGCAAGTTTGATACTAACAGGATAAAAAACAATGGTGCTTTGAAAACATTATTTTTTATAGTTTTTCAGAATAATATTGCTTTATCCCTTATAATAATATATGATAATGTATGTGCCGACAATTCATACATTATTTTTCAATGTTTTCTAATCTAGAATAAAAAAAGAGGCAATATATGATTACCAGCAACGAATCTCTGTGTCCCAAATGCGGTGGAAACCTAAAATATTATGATAACGTCCGAAGAATCTTACGAACGAAGGGAAGGAAGACAAATTGGGTTAAAATACTCAGATTCCGTTGCTCAGATTGCGGTGCTATACACAGAGAGCTTTCTGACTCTATATTTCCTTATAAACAATATGAAACCGAGGTAATAAGAGGCGTGTTGGAAGGGCTGATAACTTCTGAAACCTTGGGCTATGAAGACTATCCCTGCGAGATGACTATGATCAGGTGGAGATCTCAGAGCCTCTGTCTTGTATAGAAGCATTTTAAACAAGGTCTTTTATTTTTTGCAAAATTAACAATTTATATTGGGAGAAACAGCTAATGTTAATAAACTTATGGAGTTTAGATCACAAACTGCTTCTCAGAGATTTATAATTCTGGCAAGGGCTCTTTTTTCACCGAGATTGTTTTTACAAACTGCCTTTTCTATTCTAGAATAGATTTCAGGAAGAACTTTTTAGAAAAAGGTCATAAATGAAAAGGAGAAAAGCGATGAGTAAGACAATGCGCCCGGAATTATCTGAGAAAAACGAATATTGGATCGAGAGACATCGATACTATGAGCTTAAACATTTTTGTCTTCAATACCCGATTTGGAAAAAAGCGTACATAGCCTTGGATGGGTTCGGAAATAGACCTAATGAACTGCTTGCATTTACTAAGACTGTCTCAGGCAGTGACCCAACCGCTAAATGCGCGGAAGCAAGGTTATTCTATTCGGAAAGGATGGAAATGCTTAAACGAGTGGCTACGGAAACGGATTCCAGCCTATCGTCTTATGTTTTAAAAGCTATTACAGAGGGCCTTTCTTACGACTATTTGAAAGCTAGGTTAGAAATTCCTTGTTGTAAGGATGTCTATTATAAATTGTATAGGCGGTTTTTCTGGCTTTTGAACAAGGTGCGAAATTAAACGGATTCTAAAGATTGAGTCTTTTACCAAGGGCTCTTTCTTTTTTTACAGTACACAGACAACCATTGGGCATGTTATTTTAATATATGAAGAGTTACCGCAAAAATAACGTTCTCTTTTATGAACCTGATTATTTTATTATGAGGAGAAAAGAAAATGGATAAGGAAATAAGAGAATTGTTGAATGAGGAGATAAAGTCGGAAATTCAAGACTTATCTTCCATCCCGTCTGGGAGCAAAGAAAAATCAGAGGCAATTAAAGACCTGGTATGTCTCTACAAATTGAAGATCGAAGAAGCCAAAAACGAGCTGGACGTCTACGAGAAGCGCTGCGCTCGCGAGTGCGAGGAGCGATTCAAAGAAGTTCAAGTCGTTGAGCAGGCTAAAGATCGGTATTTCAGATTTGGAATTGAGGCTGTCGGTATCATATTGCCGTTGATATTCTACGCCGTTTGGATGAGAAAGGGATTTAAGTTTGAGGAAAGCGGGACGTTCACATCAACAACATTCAAAGGATTATTCAACCGATTTAGACCGACAAAATAAGATTTTAATGGTTAAAATGATTAAGATTGAGTCCTAACAAGGGCTCTTTCTTTTTCAAGGAGATTTTTATGCGTTATCACCACAAAAAGCCTGATATTTATTTTTCTATATATGGAGAACGGTATATTTGCGATCATCCCGTTTATAGCAGCTGCACCCTATTTAAGATTGGCAAGAAAGGGTTAGCGGTAATACAGCAGCGCTTTGACCCTGAGGCGAAGAGCACGTGGTGGAGCGAGTTAGATCCATGGTTGAATGATGATTTATATTTGCATCCAGGGTTTAAGAAATATTTCGATAAACGTGCCGGGGAGCGCGTGGACGGTCTATACCCAACGGTGACGGTCAGACAAATCATGTGGGCGCTAAAAATGAAACCCATTACAAGAACGAGATGGGAGACAGTGTTTGACAGGCGTAATATTTAAATTACCTCGCGAAAAACACAACCGCTATTATGAAAAGTAAGTTGCTAGATTCTAGCCAAGTAGCATTAAAGTTGAGACGGAACGGAAGACCAACTTAGAGACAACGCTTACTTTTCGTTTTGCCTAAGGAGTTTTTATGCGATATCATCACGAAAAACCTGATATTTATTTATCTTTATATGGAGAGGAGAATTGAGTATGAGTACAACCAATATGTTACAAAAAGGGGGTTGCCAATCAAAGTATTTGAAGCGATATCTGCCTAACATTCTGACTTGTATTGGCAGCGCTGGGGTTGTCTTAACGGCGGTTATGGCGGTAAAGGCTACGCCAAAAGCAATGAAACTTTTGAAAACGGCGGAGGATAAAAAAAGAGAAGACCTAACAAATTTGGAGACAGTTCGGGCGGTGGGGGCAGTTTATATTCCGGCGGCACTTGCAGCCGTAGCAACTGTACTCTGCATATTTGGAGCAAATGCGCTTAATAAGCGACAACAGGCGTCTTTAGCGAGTGCGTATGCCTTACTGTCGCAATCTTATCAAGAATATAGAAACGCCGCAAAAAATGTTTATGGCGAGGATGCCGATTCCAAGATACAAGCTGAAGCGGCGAAAAAGATGTACATTTGTGAGAACGGCAATTATACCTATGACCCGTATTTAGACTGCTCCTCCGAGGAAGCTTTATTCTATGACGCTTACTCTCGAAGATATTTTACTTCTACTATGGCCGCTGTTATCAACGCTCAATATCACATAAACAGAAATTTCGTTTTACGCGGCGGAGCTACTGTGAACGAATTTTATGAATTTTTAGGTATAGACAAAATAGATGCTGGAGATATTGGTTGGGGTGATGAGTTTTTGGAGTCGGGCTTTATGTGGATTGATTTCCGAAATGACCGAGTTAAGATGGACGATGGAATGGAGTGTTACATAATATCAACTATTTATGTTCCCGAAATAACATAATACGCAAAAAAAACAAACCATTTTATGGAAGGAGGTGTTTATTTTATGATTAACGGAAAATTTATAAAAATCCTTGGACTTGCGGCGACAGTGATCGGTATAGGAGCAACACTCTTAACCGATTGGGTCAACGAAAGAAAGATGGACGTAACGATTGAAGAAAAAGTAAATGAAGCTCTTAATAAAAAGGATGAAGAAAACGAAGGAGAGTCCTAACATGGGCTCTTTTTCTTTCAGGAGAAAAGCCATGAACAAATCGTCGACGGCGATAATTCAAGAATATCTAGACGAATGCCTTTTTGAACCAGGATTAAATTGGCCAAAATACTATTTTATAAAGATTAGCTATTCGAGATGGGCCGCCTATGAGATCATAACTCGCGTCTTGGAACAAGAACTTATTCCGCCAATCAAAGTTTTTGAACAAGAAGTGAAATCGCCGATAAAAATTATAGAGGAATTTATAAGCGAAATGGATCGTTTTTCAGAGATAACCGATAACGACGGTTCTCAAATTATTTTTTTAATTGCCAGTAATGCGGCTAAAGACATTTTAAATCTCTATAAATCGAAAGGGGAAAAACAGTGAATAAACCAAATTTATCAAAAATTGCAAAGGGTATTCAGGAATCGCTTAAAAAGCACAGCCCGGAGATTCTCACTGGAATTGGCATTGCAGGGATGATCACAACCGCTATAATGGCGGTTAAGGCGACACCAAAAGCTTTGAGAATTCTTCAAGACAAGTGGGACAATGAGCTCGGTGAGGAAATTATTAGTTCTGAGGGAAGAGAACAATTTACTCCCATTGAAGTCGCAAAATACGCATGGACTTGTTATGTACCAGCGGCCATATTAGGGGGAATGTCAATAGTTTGCCTGATCGGGGCAAGTTCAATAAACTCTCGACGCAGAGCGGCATTGGCCGCAGCTTATGCGATATCCGAGTCTGCGCAAAAGGAATATAAGGGTAAAGTTGTTGATGTCATTGGGGAGAAAAAAGAGCAAGAGGTAAGGGAGGCTATCGCAAAAAATAAGATTGATAAGGATCCGGTTGGTAATAGAGAAGTGATTATTACGAAAAGCGGAAATACACTCTGTTACGATTGTATTAGCGGAAGATATTTCAAATCAGACATTGAAAGACTTAAACAAGCAATGAATAAGCTGAACCGCGATATGCTTGTTGATATGTATATTTCTCTTAATGATTTCTATTATGAGATCGGATTAGGACACATTGCCATAGGAAACGATTTAGGCTGGAATATCAATAATGGCCTTATTGATTTGTATTTCAGCTCCCATCTGGCAGAAGACGGAACTCCATGTGTTGTTATCAATTATACTCTTGCGCCAAGATATGATTATAACCGACTTTTAGTTTGATTGTATCAAAATCTGTAAGTGCGCGAGGAAAACAAAGACTTTAATGGAAGAACCAAAAATTTTATATTCGAAAGGAGAAAAAACAATGGGTACTAATAACATCGTTGTAAACGAAGAAATCGTAGAAAAGACCGAGGTGATTACAAAAACGAGCTCCGGAAAAGGTTTAGCGATAGCGTTGGGAGTCGGATTGGTGGCGCTGATAGGTATAATTGCTTACAAGCATATCATCAATCGGAAAGCAAAAGCTGCCAAAACCAATAAAGAACTGTGGGGGATCAGCAAGGAAAAATTTGATGAAGACGAAGACTTCATATATAATGAGACAGCATCCGAAGAAACCGAATAAAGGAAAATGGTATCGAGAAAGGGAAAGCGCTTATAACAAGGTGTTTTCCCT
>JAISVH010000086.1 GCA_031271685.1 Eubacterium sp.
GTCACTGTATTGATTTTTTGCGCAATCCAGTCAATGTTAAGTGATTGATCAATGCTGAGCTTTGCGCCATTGCTTATTTTGACGGTTCCGTTTTTATCAATAACCTCACCGCGAAATACAGTTGAGGCTTCGCTGTATATCAAGCTATAAAGGGTATTTGTTATCTCTTCTGTTCCATCTTTGCAAAGCTCTTTGTTTAAATTTACCAGGATAGTAGCTTTAGTGTTAAGCCCGTCCCTATTTCGTGCCCCTTTAAATGTAAACAGGGCATTGCCGATCCTTTCGTTCATATAAAGATTCATATTCATGCCGATGCCTGTAAGGTAGGTGTTTGGAGCAAGATCAGGCATTCTATTTGAAAATCCTATGCACTTTACGCCGAGAGTTTCGCAATATGAAATGCCATATTCGGTAGCTTGATATAGAAAAATCACATCGCAGCCATTTGAAACAAGATTATCTATCGCGTTTTTGGTATCGTTATACGAGTCGGAAAGCGCCCAATTAAGCCGAACATCTATAGAAGAGTTTGGTAATTCCAGCACACCTAGGGCAAACGCGTTCACTATACCTTTAGCGTTATAGAAATTATTGTCCGCAACAATACCGATTCGATTGCTGTCGGTATTATATGCGGCGACAAGGCCGCATATATTTGCCGGCTGATATAGGAGCGGTTGGGTTGAGGATTGGTTGTATCCGGTATTATTACTGCCGAAGCAGATATAGTTTGTGCCGTCGAACTCATTTTTTGCAGCACGGTCACATGCGGTTGCGAAATGGTTGGAAGCTGCCACTATAAGATTGCAGCCTTCTTTTTTTAGCTGTTCGACCGCGCTGTCGAACTGTTGAACCAGAACGTTTTCGATATAACAAGTGGTAACGTCATAGGTACGCTCAACATCTCTGCGAGAAGCCTCGAAGACGCCGTTTATTGTGCTTCCGTTAACCGAGCCATTATAGATAAAGCCGATCTTGAGTTTTTTGGGGGCTGTTGGATCCGGTGTGGTTTCTTGGGTAAGAAGATAGCCTGAAGCATCGGTGACTATCCAGGAGCTGTCACCGTCTGATTCTGTCAAATACTGGATTAATCCCCCGTTTATATCGGTAAACAAGGTAGTTTCGCCGATAACGTTTGTGTATACTATCACTTTTCCGTCGGAATAGGTATGTACGTGAACTTCCTCGCCCTGCTCATCAGTTTGCACAATCTCGTTGCCTGACTCGTCTGTTTGCGGAACAAATTTTCCTTCTGAGTCGGTTTGAATCACACCTTTGTTGTTATTATTATTGTTACAGGCCGCAAACAGAATAATCAGCGGAAGTAACCACGCCAAAACCTTAATATGTAATTTCATTTATATAATCCCCCTAAGAACAAGATAAAGGCCATATAAGACATATCGTCAGAATTTATAAATTGTTTATTATATTATATCACTTTATCATATATTTTTCAATATTAAAATTTTTGATTTAAAAAATATATAAGTTATTTTATGAATCAATCAACTATATCCGCCTTCATTCCCTCCCGTCTCTTAGTTGGCGGATGATTTTCAATACCCGCTGACACTTGTTAAAACACGGGAAGGGATGCGCCGCAGATTCTTGAACACCACGCTTTTTGGGATTAATATCCATAAAAACGCAATTTGCTATAGCACAGAATAAAAGTGTTCATTTCCGGTCTTTTGCGTCATTTGTCATCCCCCCTTATATTTTATAATTATAACAGAAAACCCATGTCGTTTTCTACATAATTATATAAACGTAAGGAAAGATGTCAATTATGATTTTTATTATAATCTGCGTAACTGACCTTTACAATTACACGTTTGTAATTTATAATGTGAATATAGCACAAAACATTACACTATTGAAAGTTTGAGGAAGTTAGAAATGAGTTGCTGGAGGCATAAATGTCCCAAAAGCAAACGCCTCGGTGTGGGAGCACTGAAGCGTTCAAGATTGGAGCCACAATTAAGCAGCTAAGTCTATATAACATTATACTGCAAAATGTGGCCCCTGTCAAGGAATACGAAAAAAACAGGAGGAGAATCATGTTTTCGACGAAAGTGCAAGAGGCTATGACCGAGTTCGGTTAAGTAGACGTCCTTTTAGAAATGGTTATTAAATGACTCATCCGAGACCCGGCGGACGTCAAAAACAAAGCGTGGTTTGAGAAGCTGGAAAACGCGCTATACCTGCTTGAAGCTGCCTACAAGTAGAAAAAAGCCAACCTCATCACGGCATTGGAAGACCAACTATGAAAAGACAACCCCTATTTTCAAATTTTCTAAAAAAATTTTCAAATAGAGGTTGATGACGAAAGAGGAAACGAGAAAAAGACCTGGCGGAACCAAGTCTAAAACGAGTATATAAAAATCTATTTGCGGACTTCGTAAGCACGGTTTTCGGTTAAACCGAAATAAATGATGTTACACATTTTTCGTGCAACCGCACCAACAGCGGTGTTGTGATGTTCACCTTCGGCGATTTTCTTCTGATAAAAAGCTGAAAGCACAGGATTAGGATTTTTACCGACACAGGCAGCCAATGCTGCTTGAAACAAAGCGCGGCGGAGATAAGGAGAGCCACGTTTGCTCATTTTGTTTTGCGTTCCCTCAAGCTCGCAGGACTGTTTAACGGTAGCGTCAATTCTCGCAAAAGCTACTAATTTCTTTTGGTTATCGAATTTGGTTATGTCGCCGATTTCTCCTAAAATGACCGCTCCAAGTAAATTCGGGCGAGTGCAATCCTCTTTATCGATAAGCGTCACAGCCTTGTGGGAGATTCGGAGATACGCAAAAAGCGCACAACATCCAACTTATACGCAAACAGCTTAACGAAAAGAGGCGTCAGTCTTCCGAGTACGAGCAATGCGAAACTTCCGCTGCCCAAGGAGGAGGGGGACGACGCCACTCTTTCCCTTGCCGCTATTATATTAGATAATAGCTAAATTTTAAAGAGTTATAGGCTCTCTTAAAAACCTAACTATATTATGCAAGGAGGCAGCCCATGTTTAACAATTATATAATTGAAACAATCGGTCTAACTAAAAAGTTTGGTGACCGACTTGGTGTAGATCATTTAGAAATGCATGTGCAGCAAGGAAGAATATACGGCTTGCTGGGCAGAAATGGTGCCGGAAAAACAACGACCATGCGGATGATGCTGAACCTTACACGTCCGACAAACGGCACGATACGGTTGTTTGGCGAGGACTACAAAAAGCAGCCCGCCCAAACATACCGGAAAATAGGTTCCATTATTGAAACTCCCGGTTTCTACGATAATCTGACTGGATTTGAAAACCTGAAAATCCTTGCCCGACTAAGGGGGGAGCATCGCAAAGAAAGCATTAGCCGCGCCCTTAAGTTGGTTGACCTTGACAAGGAAACGGATAAAGTGTTTTCCAACTACTCTTTGGGCATGAAGCAGCGGCTCGGCATTGCCGCCGCAGTCATGCATGAGCCGGAACTTTTGATATTGGACGAGCCAATCAATGGGCTTGACCCAATCGGCATACACGAAATACGCAAGTTTTTACTGTCGCTATGCAGGGAGCAAGGAACGACCATTCTCATTTCGAGCCATGTGTTGAGCGAAATTGAACAGTTAGCGGATGTTGTAGGGGTTATGCACGAAGGCCGTTTGCTTGAAGAAGTTGACATACTGGAACTTAGAAAACGGAATAGGCAATATGTCGCGTTTTCTGTTTCTGATGTGAATACTGCTGCGTTGCTGCTGGAGAGGCAATTTAACACATCAGACTATGTTGTTTGCGATGACAGTATGATAAGGCTGTATGATAATATCGACCGGCGGGGCGAGATAAATAGTTGCTTTGTGGCAAACGGTTTATTGGTTACAACGATAACCATAAGCGAAGAAAAGCTGGAAGAGTATTTTTCCGGCCTGATTGGAGGCGAAGGTATTGGTTAATCTTTTATACATCGAATTGTTGAAGCTCAAGCGGTCTAAAATGCTGTTAATCAGTTTTTTAGGAGCATTAGTCACTCCATCCATGATGATTGCAGCAGCGGTGAAGATGCATTATTCAGACCCAGATGCAGTCATTACGCTGTTTCGTCTGTATGATGATAGTCTGCTCTATATCATGTGCTTATTTGGGACAATTGTGCATGCGGTAGTTGCGGCATACTTGTTTAGCCGCGAATATTCGGAAAAAACGCTTAAAGTAATCCTCACAGTTCCGGTAACAAGGTCAGCATTTATCATTAGTAAATTTATTATGCTTTTCCTTTGGATCATGGCACTTACACTGGTTTCATGGGCGGGCATATATGCTTTAGCAGCAGCGTTCCATGCGATTTTTGGGCTTTCGGAATTCAGTGCTGCTGTCGCTGCAGAGTTTTTTGGAAAGATGGCGGCGGCCGGTGTACTCATGTTCCTGACAATATCACCTTTTGCTTTTTTAGCCTTATGGTCAAAAGGTTTAGTAGTTCCCATTATTTCTGCGGCGGCAGTAGCTATGGGTAATGTTATGCTAACAAACGAAGATTTGGGGGCGTTATATCCCTGGGCATCTTCGTACTTTCTGATAAAAGGCGAAATATCGAGCACGGGTTATCCGTATCCTCTTGTGATAAGTTTGATTGCTATTGTATCTATATTCGGTTTCATTGCAAGCGGTTATTATTTCAGCAAAGAGGATATCCAATAGGGTATGAGCCACCGAAAATGAGATAGCGACATGGAAATAAAGTTGACGTATCACATTATAAGAAAAAGCCGAACAGTACAGACAGATTGTTTGGCTTTTCTTTTTGTGTGGATTGCGGATCATGTTGACAGGAAATTGGGATATAAACGCCCACCGCCCTAACGAAAAAATGTGGGACGGTGATTGTAAAATCATTCCCAATAAAATAAAGTAGCCAAATGGCGGTTTTGATAACAAAAATCAAAACAATCCCCTGTCGGCCTTGCAACGATAAACAGATTTATCTTTAATCTGTTTGGGGGAAATTTGGTTTGGTACAACATTACCGAATTGGTCGGCTATATCCCCATATCAGTTGCTCTCGGTTTTTCTGTATTGGGATTGATTCAACTGATTAAAGCAGAGCCGATAACAGTGAGAAAATCACGGCTGTCAGCTCTGTTTACCTGTGCTCGCGCAAGCGCATCATGGACTAGCTTGCCGCCATTGACGCCCGGATTGAGTTTCTCGAAAAAGACCGTGCCGGGCAGTTCACGGTATCGGATGGAGATTTTATCGAACGGGCATCCTTTT
>JAISVH010000087.1 GCA_031271685.1 Eubacterium sp.
AAATTTAAAGTTAAACGATCATAAGACATTTGAATAAGCCTATGACAACCACTGACGTATAAGCTGCGCGACAATGTCAGGATTTTGCGAGGAAAATTCACGAATTTCGCGTTTTAAGACGACGTCTTTAGTATCAGCCGCGCCCTCTTCGGGTATGAGACTTGTGATATTAAAGGTCTCAAACGGTTCTCCCGTGTCCGGATTTATCATAGACGTGGCGGGCATAAGTCCGGCATCCGAGACAAAACCGCCGCCGCTCGTCGCTCCGGCATATCTTGCGCGCACCTGTCTGCGCTTTTTCGAGCCGCTGGTCATAATAGCCAACAGGAAAAGTATTATCAATATAACACCCAACGCGATTATTATAAAGATAAGGGTATTTCTTGCAGGGTTTGGTTCCGCACCCGGCTCAAACTGTGTTGGTCCCAAATATCGAGGTTGCGCTGAAACCGAAACCAATTGAACATCAGTTCCTATCGCGTTGGCGGCAAGCTGCTGCCAATTCAACTGTTCCTGGGCATTTAGCTGAGTGCCGTCTAATATGATAGCCGCCGATATCCTATCGACCATGTAATCGCTGGACTCATAATTTCTTATGACTTCGTTAACCTTATAATCAGCCTGTTTAAGGCTCTGATAGTATGCGTCTTGCTCTCCTTCAGCGATAAGCGTTGGATAATCGGGTGAAATGTCAGCCTCTGTAACCGTGCCTACAACGCCGCCTTCGGGGACAAGTCCACCCCACCCTTCTTCTTCACGAGTAGCCGACAACATGCCGCCGGCTGTCCCCGCCGCCTCAATAGACGGGGTATAGGTTTTGCTCTCTTCGGTCACCTTTCCGTAATCCAAAGTGGCGGTGACGTTAACCGAAAATTCACGGTAAAAAGGCTTAAGCAATTGCTGTAAACCATCTTCCAGACTGGTTTCTAAATCATTTTGAAAATCCCTGCGTATCCTGAAGCGCTCTTGTGTCATCAACAGTTCTTCAGACGCCGAAGGACCCTCTGACATCAAGAGAATACCATTGCCGTCGGTGAGGGAGATGTTTTGCATCTCAAGGCCTGGCACAGCGGTCATAACAAGATTGTAAATACCATTGACCTGTTTTTCGTCAAGATATTCATCTCTTTTAAGCGAAACCATTACCATCGCTTTAACTTCATAATCATTGCCCGTAGAGATGACGTAGGGATCTTCCTCCTCCATAGAGATGATCACTTTGGATGAATCTACCCCCGGTATAGTGTTAAGAGTCGCCATAATAAGGTTTTGAAGCTGATGCTGCTCTTTTATCCGCTGTTCGTTGTTGGTCGAGAACATGCCTATGCTGTTGTCCCAGATATCATAGTTAAAGGTACTTTTAGGGAAACCCTGTATAGACAGCTGCATGCGAACGTCGTCTACGCTTTCATTCGGCACTAACACATCCGCTCCGCTTATCCTAACATCGGTGTAGCCCAACGCGCTGACAGCGGCTAATATCTCGCTTTGCTCCGCACCCGACACATTGGTATAAAGTGTGGAATAGCTAGTTCTGCCGAAAATAATGGCAAGCCCAATCAAGGACAGTATCACCGCTGAAACGATGGCGACAATTATAATCCTTGCGGTTTTTGAAAGAGCCGACCACTTTTCTTTAACAAAAATGTTAAACTTTCCTAAATTTTCTCTAAACTTATCCATTTATGTACCTTCTAATACAACATATCATAAATTATATAGACATTTTGATTATTTCGTTATAAGCCTCTACGACTGTGTTTTTAACGGTAACCAAAAGATCGGTCGCGACCTCCGCCTTAGCGATATTCGCTTGCATTCCCTCGATATCGTCACTGTTGCCAAGCATAACATTTATTATGTCTTCCGTCTTTTGGCGCTGCGTATCTACCGCGTCTCCCGCAATATTTTTAAAAACGTCGAGAAAGCTGGGACTGCCCGTCACCGCTTTTTGTTCGGCAAGCGTTTTTTCCAGTGCATTTTCTCTTGCTATGCGCTGCTGTTCCAATGTTTCGATCGGCATGATACTATTATAAATAGGCGTTAACATAAATTCCTCCTTAATTATTTATATTCATCAACTAATTATTTGCCTATCGTAAGCGCTTTTTTTGTCATGTTAAGCATTGCGTCGTATATCGCGTAGTTCGACTCGTGAGAACGCGTAGCCGCTAAAGCGTCGATCTGCTCCTCGGCTATATCAACGTTCGGCAGATAGTAATAACCTTCTTCATTCGCGTCCGGGTGGGAAGGGTCGTAAACAGGCGTAAGCGGCGTTTCGTCTTCAACGATTTCAATAACCTTTACGCCCGCCACGCGACGCTCGCGGCGCTCGTCTAATTTTAACCCGAGTATTCGGTTAAATTCCGGAGTCCCGACAACCTTTCCGAGCGCAAACTTTCGGGTGTCGATATTTTTATACGGCAAATCCTCGGCGAAAACACTTATCTGACGGCGGAAAGGCGTTCCGTCTTCGGTTCGTGTGGTTTCGGCGTTGGCGGCGTTATGCGCTATCACATCAAAACGCAAACGCTGCGCCATCATGCCTGACAACGGTATATCAAGCCTTGATAAAAAAGCCATTTTATATTCCCCCTATAACCGCGTTTATATCTTCCGCCTCTTTGGGCATCGGAAAATTTTCAGTCCCCCGCTGACGCTTGTTAAAACATTGGAATCGGCTATGCCGCAGATGTTTGAATAACGCCAAACGGCTAATTTCTGCGAAGAGCCGTCCTCATGAGATTAAATTCAGAATCCATCTGATTTTTTAGCGTTTCGTACATCAATTCGTTTTTTATGAACAAAGCTTGCTGCGTATCGTTATCCACATTATTGCCGCTGGGTTGGTCCTTAGTATTTTCGTCTTCATATACAGCGGAGGCCATATTAAGCTCAAGCTTATATTTTTCTCCCTGTCTTAATTTTTGCTTTTCCCTCAAGACCCCTTCAAAATAAAGGTACTTGCATTTATAGTCGGGGGTATCCTGATTGGCAATATTGTGAGATATAATCTTGTTTTGCTCAACCATTAGCTTCATTCCCTGCTCGGTCAAGCGAAAGGCCGTAGTGTTGAATAATCCCGCCATGTTATCCTCCAAAAGAGAAGTTTATAATAATACATGTTATATTATATCACAAAACTTTACAAACTTCAACATGTTTTTACAATTTTCAACTCATTTTCAACAGTTTTTTCAACATGTGCGTTTTAATCCCTTAAATCAAGCCTTTTTTAAAGCGTTTTATCGCTTTTTTATGTCTAACAAAATCCAATTCCTTATGTTTGTGCGGTTTTGGAGCGGGACGACTGTCATATTCCCGCTTTGCCTCAGTCAGCGCGTTATAAATTTTTTCAATAGGAAATAAAGATTTTTTTATTTTAAAATTTTTTTGAACCACATAGCCGGTCTCATTGTACCACCAGTGGTCGAACTTAAATTTTCCCCCTTCGAAGCCGTGTTCGAGTCTTTTCTCCTCGTCTGTGTACAGTCTTACGCCCGAAGCGTTTGTCTCTATAATTATTTCCCCTCTTTTTTTGTCCAAGAATATCGATTCAACGGCCGAAAAATTGATTAATGCTATTTTTCTGTAGACTCTACGGATGCCGAATAAAACACTTTCCCCTGCGTATCGGCTGACCACCGCTTCACTTTTCCCGACACGGACGAAAGTCAGCGCTTTATTGCCTGCTATTCTTTTCTCAAATTTATATATGGCCGTCCAACATATGAATATTTCCGCCACCACACCCGAACAAACCGAGTATAAGTATATTTTAGCATATTCGTTGTAGAGAAACGCCCTAAGATTTGTAATAAGAAGCAGCGCGCCGACAACTCCGCCGGTAAAAACGACAAAAAGAGTCACTCTCACTATGCATTTAAATATTTTTTCATATCTTTCGACATTACAGCTAAAATAACCCTTCATCACCGATCACCCCCAACGTTATAAAGCAATTATACTACTTTTAACGCGGTTTGTACAGGCCTTTAATGCTAAAATTTCAAACATCTGCGGCGGGCCGCTTTCAGTGTTTTAACAAGCATCAGCAGGGATTGAAAGCCACCCGCCGCCTAATAGCCGGGGGGCATGAACGCGGTTATACTTATAGGTAATAAAAAGTCAAACTTGATATATTATGACGTTCAGGCAAGCAAGTGGTTTATAGATTATATGTGCAAAGCCGGACAAAGTTGCGTTAAAAATTTAAGCTTAACAAACTCTTGATTTTTATACCGATATCGTGTATAATGATTATGAGTAATTTTTATCAAAAGGTGGGATATATTTGTTGCTTAGCGATGATAAAATACTTTATCTTTCCGTTTTCACCGTAAAAGGAAAGCTGTTGTTAAAAGTAGACAGCAATTTTTCTATCATTAGGCAGCCTGAACATGGTGATTTACTTATTATTAAAGGAAAAAACCTTCCGATTTTATCAAGGGGAGTTAAGATAAAGCTTGTTGTGGATTTTAAAGGCGGGGAGCGAGTAAACTTTGACTGCAATATAGTTATGTCTATCAGCCAACAACTCAACATCTCGTTCAGCCAGACCGCCGGCACATCACTGGAAGAACGCAGAAGATACTACAAGATCGATTGTGAAGTAAAATGCGCCGTAAGGGCAGCTGAGCGCGACGGCATAGTCGTTGAGCTTAGTCCTCCCGCGTTCGGCATAATAAAAGATATAAACCTCGGCGGGGTTTTTCTTAGGATAGACCCGCAAAAGGTCGTTCTTAAAGTTAATGATGTAATAACTTTATATATTCCGAATATCATGGGCAGCAAGCTGCAGCTTTCGGCCAGAATATTAAGGGTACAGGCCCCGCAGTCTTCTGAGGATATGCAGGGATATGGCTGTTGTTTTACTTCAGTTACTCCAAACGATGAACAGCTTCTGTCAAAATATATATACTCGCTTCAAATCGAAAAACGAAAACAGGAAGCCGCTCTTAAAAGCTGACGATTGTTCAAGCATCTGCGCGGCATATCCGCTTCCGGTGTTTTAACCAACGTCAGCGGAGGATAATCAACCGCCGCTGACGTATAGTAAACTAACTTGAAAACAAGCAAAAATAATTTTCCAGGATATGAAAGGACGATAATGAAAATTGGATTAAAAGCTTCTCTTCGGGTTATTATATCGTGCTTCATTGTTGTTCCCGCCGCTTTCTCTTTGATCGTAGGATTAAAGTCGCTGTCACGTTTTTCTGAAATGTCCGTCGGACAACAGATGGCGGAGCTTGGCAGTTTAAAAACGGCAGGAATAGAGCAAGAGATAAATTCATATATATCCGAGCTTTCGGCGGCGGCTTCTCTTGAGTTCATAACAAAAGCCGGTTCGGGTCTTTATGCTGACGCAAAAGACGAAACCGATTCGTATATTGAAAATACTATTAAAAATTATCCTTTTATACTGGATGTCGCGATAACCGATATAAGCGGCTGCGTTATGGCCGATCATATCGAACGCAAACTGGGCGCGTTTTTTCCGGGACATGTGGCGGAGCTTAATACGTTAGGCAAAAACGAGGTCTATATATCTAAAATTTTTTTAAAAAATTCAGATTTTGGCGATAAAGACATATTTTATATGACTAAACCTTTAGTGCGCGACGATGCAACAGTAGGATTTATAAGCTTTTCCGTCAGTTCCGAGGCTTTTTCACAAGCGATCGAAAGCGGTCGGTTTTTAAACAACGGAGAGTTGTGGATTGTTGACGGCAACGGCGCAATTTTAGGGCGATTGCCAAACGAAGCCACTGAATACCGAGATGTAACCGATACCGGATTAAAAAATTTTATACAAAACAGCCTTAAACCGGAGTTTAAAAATGCCGACATACCTTATGATACATTTGACACCGGAAATCGCATAGGCGTATACGGAATATTTTCTGGCTTTGACTGGTATTGGCTGAGCACTTATCCTTCTGCAAACCTTAACCAATTTTATATAAGCTACTTTATCCCGCTTGTCCTGATCGAGGTCGGTTTAGTTTTGGTATGTTTTGTGGTGATGTTTTATATAAGCAATATGTTTATTTCTCCTCTT
>JAISVH010000113.1 GCA_031271685.1 Eubacterium sp.
TGCCTTGGTAAGGAATAATATTGTTTTAGTTTAAGTTAAAAGCCCCGTCGAATTTCGCGACGGGGCTTGCGTTTTTTCAAAGTTTGTGTTATACTGTAGCCAGAGTGTGTTAACAAAAACAAAAGAGCCTATATTTTTGCGTATTTTCTGACATGCCGCGTTAATTTTTCATTTGGTAGCAATGTATATTCGTGTCAAAATTGTCTCGTCTAACGAAAAATACGCAGAAAATCTGAAACGGCAAGTCAACCACAAAGTATTTAGCGCTTTTGATGAGTTTCAACCATCTGCGGCGTAGCCGCTTCCAGTGTTTTTACAATCGTCTGCGGGTGATTGAAAATCACCCGCAGACGACGCATAGTTGATTAACTAATAGTCAGCACGTGTAGCCGTTTAACTTTAAATTTTCTAAATTTAAAGTTAAACGATTATAATCATCCGCCTAAGAGGCGGGGACATAAACTCGGTTATGGCTAGTCAGTTTTAAAACGCATTTAGCGTTTTAAAGACGCGGCGTGCCGCCGAAGGCTGCCATCTTGCTATTTATTCAGTCGCGCAACTTAAGGTTGCCAGCGAACTTTGCCCGCTGTTTAAAAACCCTTTAGGGTTTTTAGGTTGACTGACTATATTTAAACTTTTAACAAAATATAAGGAGAGTGTGTTTAAATTTGAAAAAATGTTTTAGAAAAATTACAGCAATGGTATTAGCAATAGCGTCGTCGCTTGGATTTTCAAATAGCGCGGTATCGGCGTTGGCACCTGCGCCTTTTGAAATCAGAATTGAATCGGTAGAGGTAAATCAAGGAACGAAAGAAGCTGAAGTAGGGATCGACTGTATAAACGGACCCAAGCTTACGAGTCTTAACGTAAGGCTTATTTCGGACGACTTGCCAGCAGGTTGGAGATTAAAACGTTATATAGCAACGCGAGGAGGTATTCCGGTTGATCCCGCTACCGACATAACACAAAATACAAACTTAATGCTTATGTCTCCAATTAACTCATATGGCGGAGGAGAGTCTTTTAGGCTCGTAACTCTTGTTTTTGATACCTCAAAGCTTTTACCGGGCGATTATTCCCTAAAACTTAACTTTGCCCTTAGCAATATTACGTTTGATGATATTTATGACGAAAACCCGGCGCTAAGTGACATTACTATTACCCCCGGTAAAATCACTGTTAAGGCATCAGGTGCCGCCAATGAACAACAGCCTGAACTTTCTTCCTCTTTGCCGCCGATCCCCAAGCCTTCCGCCGTTTCATCAACTCCCAGCTCTTCTCAAACCGCCCCGGGCACAAAACCGCCCGCTGCTGAAAGCCAAAATACGGTTGTTAATTCTCTGCCCGAAATACAGATAAACGGCAAAACCACAATAACCGCGCAAACCGCTAAACTTGCTATAGATAGAGCCGTTAAAAAGGCGGGGGGGAACGCTTCTTCTGTAACTGTTAATTTTGCTAATATGAAGTTGTTCACCAAAAAAGCGGCGGATATTATAATTAATTCGAGGAAAACCAATCCAAAAATTTCAAAATCAATTGTTTTCGACAGCAAAACATCATCAGGCAAAATAGATGTGCGGGTAACGCTGGATGTAACTAAGGTAAAAAGCGACACTAAAATTTTTGCTTCAACCTATGGACAAAACGCAAAGGAAGCGCTTATTCGGCTTAAAAAATCTTTTAGTAACAAAATTGCCGTAATACAATTTGAAAACACCGGAAAGTTTAACCAAACAGCGAAAGTCGCTTTTAAACCGGCTGTAACCATCAAAGCTCAGAACGTTCGGATTTATAGTTTCGACGCAAAAGCGGGCAAGCTGAAAGGAATTAAAACAAGCGTCAGGTTTGATAAAAACGGATATTTGCACTTTAACACCGCCGTCGGAGGGCAATTAGTAATTTCAGACGGAGCGTTGAAGAAAAAGTAAAAATCTTATTCAAATGCGGATGAGCCGCTTCCGGTGTTTATAGTAATTAACTTTAGCAATCAAAAATAATTTCTGCAAAATCTCCTTTATATAATTAAGAGGTATCGGCGGGTTTTACCGATACCTCTTTGGTTTATCTGCTATAGCATAAACACTTAGCTTTTGAGTTATTATCTTTGATGTTTTCTAAGTTAATTAACTAAATAGTTTAACTGAAATTCAATCCCATGTTTGCGCTCATCGATGAAATATGCGCACTTCGACTTTGCGCAGTGTAAGCATTTTGAAAAGCTTATGCAGCCGCGCAATGTTCCCCTCCTCTTAAGGCGGAGGGGAACATGAATGCTGTTATAACTCAAATCCCGTTTTTCCGAGCAAAAACTGCTTTAGATAAGTTAAATCCAGCGCGTCAATCTTTTTATCATTGTTAATAAACATCGCGGGGTTAGTCTCAAAGCCGCTTATTCTTGCCAGGTTACGCTTTAGATAGCTCAAATCAGCCGCGTCAATTCTGCCGTCATTGTTAATATCTCCCGGCGTTATAGAACCGCTTTCGCCGTTAACAAACGCGTAGACACTAAAACTTGTAACGGTAAACGAACAGGTTCCATCGTTGTTTATAATGGGCTTAATGGATTCTGAGACGCTTCCGTCTTCGTTATAATGTAAAATCCAAAAATCATCCGCCGAAATGCTTTCCGGAATTGGCATTGTCAGCACAATCGGCACTTTAAGCTTTCCGGAACTTTCCACACCGTCTATTTCTAGCTTAATATCCACCAAAACAGCGCTTTCTTGGTTATACATGCCGTTAATATCATCTTTTGAGATAATTTTTTGATTTGTTTCTAAAAATTTAAGAGTTATTTCGGTCCCGTCGCCTATATTGAACAACAAACCGGATGCCTTTATTGAGCCCTCCTTGCTGAATGCCGCAGGAGCTTGGGAGTTATCAATTCTTGCCTTTAGCTGCTTTATTTCTTCCTCAAGGCTTTTAATTTTTTCTTCTAGCTCATTCAACTTTTTGATAAGGTCATCATACACCGTGTCAATTTTGCCAAAGATATCCGCCAAGCCGTCTAAAATCTCATCTACATTGTTGATATTTTTTATTTCGTCGATTTCGTTTAGAATCGCCTTGTTTATATACTGCGCGTATATAACCATATTTGAGGTAACGCTATCAAACCTTTTATCCCAACCAGTGAACTCAAAGCCTGTGAATTCGGGGGGGATAGGAGCGGTCGCCGGCTTGCCGTGGTTAACCATTTCGCTTTTAATATTATTTCCGTTTATGTCTTTAAACGTTACGGTATACGTTTTTGCCGCGTACAAAGCGGTGACAACCAAATCTTGAGTCACGCTGTCAAAAGATTTATCCCAACCGGTGAACTTATAGCCTACAAATTCCGGCGGAATCGGTGCGGCTGCCGCTTTGCCGTGTTCGACAATCTCGCTTTTGAGATTATTTCCGTTTATATCTTTAAACGTTACGGTATACGTTTTTGCCGTGTACAAAGCGGTGACGACCAAATCTTGAGTTACGCTGTCAAACGATTTATCCCAACCGGTGAAAATATATCCTTCTTTTTCAGGGTCCTGAGGAGAGAAAGCACTTGTTCCGGATAAAATTTTCTGCGAGCTTAAAACACTTCCATCCCAGTCCACAAATGTTACAATATGCAAAGCCGAAACATCATCTAAAACCAGGAGCCCGCCTTCTGCAAACTCCGCGTCAATTTCTCGTGGCGAAGGGTAAAGCGTGGTGATGATAGAACCTGGCCCGAATGCTATTGTTTTTTTCCCGAGAGTAATGCCGTAGTCCACCGAAATCAATAATGTGCAAATATGTGTGCCGGTATACCCGTCGGACTCTGAAGTAAGCAATATCATTCTGTCAGTTATTGAAGGATCCGCATCGTCTATACCACCGGTTGTGTCAACACCAGAAAGCGTTAAACCGGGAGACATGTCCAACATCAATTGAACCATATATATTGAGCTGATAGGCTCAGAAGCCGCAACCGGCACCTTGACGGTTTGGCCCGCCGACGCGGTTATTCCGGAAGCGATGAAAACTTTAGGAGCTGGCACGATAACGCTTCCTTCTGTAAAATTAAAATTAATCGCAAATGGCGGTTTTAGGCACGATATGTTTGATGCCGGATCAAATGCTATCGTTTTTCTCCCCGGAGAGGCGTTTGGAGACACCTCAACCAGTATTTTGCAGAGCAAGTCCCCTGAATATTCACCAGAACCTGATTCAAGAAACACTATATTAAAATCCTTATTTATGCCGGGCGATCTATCGTCAATGCCGCCCTCCGTATACACATCTATAAAAGTTAAGTCGGGATCAAGGCTGAAGATAAGCTCGGCGGCCGCTATGGGCAAATATTCGCCTGACAGCATTATTGGTATCTCAACCGTTTGACCTTGTTTTGCTTCTACTCCTTCTGCTATGGAAACCGAGCCGGGCAAAGCTGCAAAGCTGATCCCTGCTAAGTTGAACGACAATATCAACGATAACACTATGATTTTTGTTAACCACTTTTTCAATTTAAAGACCTCCATATTATTATTTGCGGCTAATGGTGAAATAAGTGTTCTTTACCAAACAATCGGAGCTATCCTTAAAATATGTGCTCTTATAAAAGTTAAATCAATCGCGTTAATAATACCGTCTCCGTTAACGTCCATCGCAGGATGCATTTCTATGGTTTCGCTATCATTTATTATAAAGAATTTAATCATTACGAAATCAACTGTGCTTATTATGCCGTCTTCATTTATATCTCCAGGCCCGGTAAACACGCTCACGATAATGTCCTGATAGGCGGTTTTGGTCACACCGTCTTCTGTGTAGCTGATTTCAACGGAAGTGTCTGATGTTTTTAGCGCTCTGGACGGTGAAATAACATAATCGCTGATTATTGCCTTTGTCGCATCGGAATAAGTCGCGATAACTACCATGCCTTCGCCGCTGAAAGCTTCTCCGGAGGTGTATTCGGTCTTTTTGGGGGGTGTAACGACCTCAATGGATTCAAGCATTTTGTCAGGTTCCACAACACCCAGATCCAAGATAAAAGGATCGGATAAGCCAGATTCCAAAGCGTATCCGGAATTATAGTTAGAAAGCACAACTCCCGCGTTCTCGTTAATCATACCGCCGTATTCACCGGTCTCACGAGTGCCTATCAGCTTTACGCTATACTCACCGCTCTTATCATGCCATAAGCGAAGCTGCTTGTTTTCACCGTTTTTGACCTCCCACGACTGCATTATGCTTACAAGGTCGGCAGAAGCGGGCACAGAGACACCATTTTTGCTGTCAACTAATACGGCCTGAACTTTATCAAAGCCATCCCATCCGATATTACCGGTCCAATCAACCGTAAAGAACATATCGGTATAATCTTCAACAAAATCAAATCCGGTGACTTTAAAATCGCCAGGGTCAATTTCGGGACGTGTATCATAGGTATACTCCAAACGCATCATGAAGATGCGGCCGGTATTTTCCCTCGAAAACGTATAGACTCCGCCGCCCGGAAGATAATAATCTTCTTTTACAGGACGGTTTTCAGCGGAACCTTCATTTTGAAAATCCGGAGCCATGCTAGGTAAAAACTTGTATGGC
>JAISVH010000148.1 GCA_031271685.1 Eubacterium sp.
TTAAATTGACTGGCTATATAATTATCTCAAAATTGGAAAAATTTCAAAAAAATCAAGCAAAATTTTAAGGCTTTATTAAAATGTTATGCCCATCACTGTTGTGAGGGGCAGTTTTTAAATTATAAATCTTTTGATATCGGTAAGAAATTCATCACAGTCGGTAGAGTGGATTTTAAGCAGCAGCTCTTTCGACAGGTCAAGACTGAATAAGCCCATTATCGACTTTGCATCGACTGAATATCTGCCGGAAACCACATCGGCATCAAATTCATATTTTGATATGGCGTTGACAAATTCTTTTACATCATTAATAGCTGAAATTTTTATTGTTATTTCTTTCATAATTATTTTTCTCCCTTATGTTATTGTTTTTATTTAACTATAAATTTTTTTATTTTATCAAGAAATTCGGCGCCGTTTTCAGAATGAATTTTTAAATCAAGCGGCTTAGACAAATCAAGACTGAATATACCCATAATAGACTTAGCGTCGACAACGTATTTACCGGAGGAGAGATCCGCAGAAAAATCAGCCTTTAGAATAATGCTGACAAATTCTTTTACATCATCAATGCTACTTAGGATGATTTTTGAATTAGTCATGTGTTTATCTCCTTTCCATTTTTATATTACATTATAATCATATCATAATTTTAAAAATAGTCAATAGATTGTTGCAAATTTTGGGAAATTAAAGTATAATAATATTACAAAGTTTATAAAATTGGGGATTTTTACAAATGCGGTTTAATATAGTCTCTTTCGGGTGTAAGGTAAATCAATATGAAAGCGGCGCTATAGCGGCTTCAATGCGTGATTCGGGATTTGAACAGACGGACGAGGCCAAATCATCTGATGTAATAATCGTTAATTCCTGTACCGTGACCGGAAGAAGTGACGAGAAAGCTGAAAAACTGATAAAATCGCTTAAAATCAGATATCCGGAAAAGATATTAGCTTTGATAGGTTGTTTCGCTCAGGCTTTTCCTGAAAAAGCAGACAAGCTCCCGGCGGATATAATCATCGGCAGCCATGGAAAAGACAGACTTCCTCTGCTTATTTTTGAATTTTTAGCTAATCGCGGGCAAAAAAAAGAAATATTGGATCTACCTGACATTTTTGAAGAACTGCCTTTTCAGGGAGGAAAAGGAAATACAAGAGCATATTTAAAAATTGAAGACGGCTGTGACCGATGCTGCTCTTATTGCATAATTCCTGCGGCGAGAGGCAGGGTGCGCTCTCGGAGCCTATCGAGCATTATCGAAGAAACTAAGAAACTCGCAGACTTGAAACACCGCGAAATAGTATTGACGGGGATAAATCTTTCTCGTTATGGAAGCGATATTGGGCTCTCACTTTGCGACGCGGCGGAAGCCGTGTCGCAAATCAAAGGGATATCAAGGGTTCGTTTATCTTCGCTTGAGCCGCAGCTTATTGACAATAATTTAATAGAAAGGCTGTCTTATAACCTTAAATTTTGCCCGCACTTCCATCTGTCGCTTCAGAGCGGTTGTTCTGAAACCCTAAAGAGGATGAACAGGGGATACACTGCTGAAGAATATAATCAAATAGTTGAAAACATAAGAAATAATTTTGAAAATGTAGGGTTGACCACTGACATTATGGTTGGATTTCCTGGAGAAACGGAAGAGGAATTCAGACAGTCACTGGAGTTTGCTGAAAAAATCAGATTTTCTAAAATTCATGTGTTTACCTATTCACAAAGGGAAGGAACGCCGGCAGCGGAGCTTCCGCAAATCAATGCCGAGATAAAACGGCGCCGTTATAATCAAATGTCGAAGCTAGCAATGATGCTGAGAGAAAAATTCATGGAAAGCCGTATCGGATTTTCGGATGAGATCATAGTTGAAAAACGGACAAGTCCGGAATTTATTATGGGGCACACAAAAAACTATACTCCCGTAAGGATTTACGGCGGAGATGCGCAACGGGGGAAAAAACTAAAAATAAGGATAATCGGGGCGGGCGAAGGGCATTGTATTGGTAAAACCATATAATTGCGCTCATGTTTCCCGTCTCTTAGGCGGCGGGTTATAATCTTTTAATAAATTTTAAATTAAACGACTATACGTCGGCGGAGGGTGGTTTTCGCTCCCTCACTGGCGCTTGTTAAAACACTGGAAGCGTCTTTGCCGCAGATGTTTGAAATATTAATTTAATAAAAAAGGGGAGAAAAATGGTATACCGAGTATATGTTGAAAAAAAACCGGAATTTAACATTGAGGGAGAGGCGGTCAAAAACGATATTATTACAGCTCTTTTGATGGACGGCATAACGAATGTTCGTATCATAAACCGTTATGATGTTGAGGATATCTCAGAAGAAAGCTTTAAAAAATGCGTTACCGGAGTTTTTTCTGAGCCGCCTGTAGACGATGCGTTTTATGAATTGCCGGAATTAAAATGCAGCGAGCGTATGTTCGCCGTTGAATATCTGCCCGGACAATTTGACCAGCGCGCCGATAGTGCGTCGCAGTGCGTCGGTATGCTTTGCGAGGGAGAATCTCCTATAGTAAAGTCGGCTAAAGTATATCTGTTGTCCGGAGAAATATCGGACGGAAATTTTGATAAAATAAAATCATATTTAATAAATATAGTCGAAGCGCGGGAGTGCGGTTTTTCCGCGTATGAAACTCTTAAAACGCGCCACCCTGTCCCTGAAGAAGAGAAAACGCTTGACGGCTTTATAAATCTTGGCGAGAGCGAATTGTTGAAGCTTATTGACTCGATGGGATTGGCAATGGACTTTGATGATATTAAATTTTGCCTTAAATATTTTAAAGAAGAGGAAGGGCGCAATCCCACAGTTACCGAAATGCGCGTGATTGACACCTATTGGTCGGACCACTGCCGTCATACCACTTTTGGAACGCATATTGAGAACGTTGAAATCGATGAGGATTATATTGAAGAAAGCTATAAAAACTACCGGGCCGACCGCTTGAAAATGATGAGAGACGACCGACCCGTTACCCTTATGGACATTGCCACTATGGGAATGAGAAAATTAAGATCAGAGGGCCTTATACCCGATCTTGATGAAAGTGAGGAAATAAACGCTTGTTCGGTTCGGATAAAAGTGGACATAAACGGCGAGGAGCAGGATTGGCTGTTGATGTTCAAAAATGAGACTCATAACCATCCCACTGAAATTGAGCCGTTCGGCGGCGCGGCGACCTGCCTGGGAGGAGCGATACGCGATCCTCTTTCAGGACGTTCTTATGTTTATCAGGCAATGCGCGTGACCGGATCGGCTAATCCGTTAAGGCCAATTTCAGAAACCATTCCCGGCAAGCTTCCGTCTCGTAAAATAACCGGGACGGCGGCGGCTGGCTATTCGTCTTACGGCAACCAAATAGGCTTGGCGACAGGTTTGGTTTCTGAAATATATCATACCGGATATATGGCTAAACGCATGGAAATCGGAGCGGTAATAGGAGCGACGCCTTCTGAAAATGTGGTTAGAGAGCGCCCCGTGCAGGGAGATATTATTATTCTTTTGGGAGGCAGGACCGGTCGAGACGGCTGCGGCGGGGCGACCGGATCTTCAAAGTCGCATAATCTTGACAGTCTTGAAACTAGCGGTGCGGAAGTTCAAAAAGGAAACGCTCCCGAAGAACGAAAAATTCAGCGTTTGTTCAGAAATGGCGAGGTCACTCGGCTTATCAAGCGCTGCAACGATTTTGGAGCGGGCGGCGTTTCCGTGGCTATCGGGGAGCTTGCAGACGGGCTTTTGATAGATCTTGATAAAATACCTAAAAAATACGACGGTTTATCCGGCACTGAGCTTGCTATTTCAGAATCTCAGGAGCGGATGGCTGTTGTTGTGGATAAAAATAGCGCGGGCAAATTTATATCATTTGCGGAGTCGGAAAATCTTGAGGCCACTGAGGTGGCGGAGGTGACTGCCGATTTTCGACTGAAAATGCGTTGGAACGGAGATATTATCTGCGATATTTCGCGCGGGTTTTTAAATTCTAACGGAGCGCCAAAAAGAGCTGATGTTAAGATAACTAAGAACAAGATAAACTATAAATCCGGCATAAAGACGTGGAACGACTTAGCGGCTGATATAAATATCTGTTCTCAAAAAGGGCTGACACAGCGTTTTGATTCTACTGTGGGCAGGGGGACCATATTGATGCCTTTTGGAGGGAAAACCCAGCAGACTCCCGCTCAGGTCATGGCGGCGAAAATCCCGGTTCTTGACGGTGAGACGGATACAGCTTCAATAATGGCGTGGGGGTTTAATCCTGTAGTTTCTGAACAGTCTCCTTTTCACGGCGCGGCTCTGGCTGTGGTCGAGTCGGTTTCAAAAATAGTTGCCGCGGGCGGCAAAAGCAAAAACGTGCGACTCACATTTCAAGAATATTTTGAGCGACTGAGAAATGATCCGGAACGTTGGGGCAAGCCGTTCGCGGCGCTGCTTGGAGCTTATGACGCGCAAAAGGCACTTGGCATACCGGCAATTGGTGGAAAAGATTCAATGTCCGGCAGCTTTGAGGATATCGATGTGCCACCTACTTTGGTATCGTTTGCCGTGGTGACAGCTAAGTCTGAAAGAATTATAAGCCCGGAGTTTAAAAGGATTGGAAGCAAGGTTTGCCTTTTATCACCTGATTACGATAAAAATCTTTTGCCGGATTATACCTCGGTAAAGCAAGTTTTTGAAAAAGTCGAACGGGAAATTGAGAACGGGAACGCGATTTCGGCGTGGACACTCACCGGCGGAGGAGTTGCCGAGGGACTTTTTAAAATGTGCTTGGGCAATAATATAGGCGTGAATATTACTGCGGATGTCAATCTTTTTGATTTGTGCTATGGCGCGTTTATATTGGAGACAAAAAATGATGTTGCCGGAGCTGAATTAATCGGTGAAACTATAGGTGAATATGATATCGTTCAGGGCGGCATGTCCGTAGACATATCAAACCTTGAAACTAAGTGGAACAGCGTGTTGGAGCCTGTTTTCAAGAATAATATGCCAAAGGAAAAAGATCCCGCGGCAATAAGTTTTAAAGCGGAAAGCGTTTATATTTGTAAGCCGGAATATAAAAATAAAGAACCGTTGGTTCTTATCCCCGCTTTTGCCGGGACAAACGGAGAATATGACATGGCGGAGGCCTTTAAAAAAGAGGGGGCGAGAACTGAAATTTTTGTGATCCGTAACCTTACGTCAATTGCAATCGCCGAATCCATCGCAGGTTTTGCGGCGAGGGTGGACGACGCACAAATTATTGCGCTCCCCGGGGGGTTCAGCGCCGGAGACGAGCCGGAAGGCTCCGGCAAGTTTATTACTGCCTTTTTTTCTAACGAGAAAATTAAAAATTCCGTGCACCGGCTGCTACACTGCCGCGACGGCTTAATACTGGGAATATGCAACGGATTTCAGGCGCTGATAAAGCTGGGGCTAGTTCCTTACGGAGAGATAAGAGAAATGAGTGAAGAAAGTCCTACTCTGACCTTTAACAAGATTGGACATCACCAGTCGCAGATAGTTAATATAAAAGTGTGCTCGAACAACTCTCCTTGGCTGAAGAACTGTAATGTCGGCGAAGTTTATTCGGTTCCGATTTCGCATGGAGAGGGGAGGTTCGCGGCGAATGGTTCTGTTGTGTCCGGGCTTGTAAAAAACGGTCAAATCGCCACGCAATATGTTGACTTAAACGGCAACCCCACGATGGATACTAGGTTCAATCCCAACGGTTCGATTATGGCGGCGGAGTGCGCGCTGTCGCCGGACGGCAGGGTTTTGGGAAAGATGGGACATATCGAAAGAGTATGCGTCGGGTTTGCCGCAAACATCCACGGCAATAAAAATATGCCGCTTATAAAGGCGGGGGTTGAGTATTTTAGATAGGTGTAAAATTAAAAGATAAAAATGAGATCAGTATAGAAAATATCGAGATGCGAAAACTGCAGCCGGTCAGTTTAAAAATGCTAAATGCGTTTTAAGACGCGCCGTGTGCCGCCAAAGGAGGCCTTACCTTGCTTCATTTAAGGTTGCCAGCGGGCTTTGCCCGCTTTAAAGAAAATTTATGGGTTAAATTGACTGACTATATTACGAAAAAGACAAAGATAGAAACGCGTAATATTGCATGGTTAAAGTATTGGTTCCTGGAGGATTAGACTAGGTTAACGGTATTGTTTATTATGATTGAGGCGATAAAAAATCGTAATCATAAAAGCTGTAAAATGAAAAGTATAACTGTTTTGTCGGTCTCATAAAATATATTATAGCAAACTAACCTGAAAACAGAGCCGAACAATTCCTACAAAACCGCTTGTTCATAAGCTTGTGCGTCATTTTTTTGATTGTTTTCCTGAAGTTAATTTGTTGTATTACTTGATTTTTGTGGGGGCAGTTATGGACAAGAAAGCCGACTTATATTTTTTAGGAGGCTCCGCCGCGCGCGGATTCGTGACAAGATTTAATGACATTATAAAAACGAAAGGCTATTTCACATATATACTTAAAGGGGGGCCTGGCACAGGCAAATCGACGCTTATTAAAAAGGCGGCGAAAAGCTTTTCAGATGCAGGAACGGAATTGTATTACTGCGCGTCGGATATAAGCTCGCTAGATGCTGTGCTGCTAAAAGAGCCGAAAGTTATTATAGTCGACGGCACCGCGCCGCACATCTTTGACGCGGAAGAGCCGGGGGTGTCGCAGTGTTTGGTGAATTTGGGAGAATTTTGGGACAGGGAAAAGTTAATTCCGCATGAAGAGAAAATCCGCAGCCTTTTTGAGGAAAACAAAAGGTTTCACAGGCACGCGAAAAGACTTATTGCCGCGATGACTTCGCTTAACGGTAGCATTTATGAGTTTGCGGAGGAATTTATTGATTTGCCGACCCTGACACATTTTTCAAAAGAATATATAAAAAAGTGGGCCCTTAATAAAAATAAAACGGGCAGAGTCGTTTATAAACAGTTGTCGGCAATAACCCAGAACGGATATATAACTCAGCAGGTAGACGACAGCTATTTGAGGATAGGAATAAAAGACGGATTTTACGCGGCGGGTGGCCTTATGATGAAAGAAATAGCCGAAACCCTAATTTCACTCGGATACGAAATAACGTTAAGCGAATGCAATATGTTCTTTGAAAACATTATTGAACATATTTTTGTCCCGGAATTAAAGCTTTGCTTTTCGGCTGTTAATAATTTGAATAAGTTAGGCTTTGAAGATGTGGTTGACTGCGAAAGCTTTTATGATCATTCGCAATGCGAGGAGGGAATGATTTCAGCGCGTGAAATGGCGTCCGTTATCGAAAAAGATATAGCGTCAGCTATAAAAAAAGCCCTGGAAGTCCATAATGAACTTGAGAGTTATTACGTAAAGGCGTTGGACTTTGACAGCCTTGATCGAAAAACATTTGAAATAATCTCAGAAATACATAAGAGGATAAAATAATTGATTATATGTTGAAATTTATCCGATAATATGTTATACTAAATATATGCAGGCGCATTTTTTTACTCCCGCACCAAACACTTGACAATTATTACATGTCTTTTTGCCTAATGTTTGGGGCGAGAGTAATGCTTTTGAAAGGATAAATGATATGTTTGAATATTTTGCGGGTAGATATTTTGCTCAAACCGGTCTTATGAAGCCAAAGCAGGCGAATGAGATACTGCTCCGCTTAAAGGCGCTTGAGCCTCATATGTCTTATATTGAAGAGCTGAACAAAGACGTGCTGAAGGAAAACCATGTTGCTTTTATTCAAATGCTTCAAAACACTATAGATGAAAAATTAGGGGATCTGGCTTCTGAGTACGACGGTTTTACCGATGCCCAGCTGACCAGTATGGTTCGCAAACAGACGGCTTTGAACACTGTGTTTATAAGTCATTTAGTTAAAGTCGGTTATCTTGAGGAAGAAAAAATAACCGAGGAGCTAGATAAATTCAGAAATTATTACGGATTAAACTCACCCGGTATAGGCCGGCACCTTAAGGAGGATTTTGATTCAATACTAAGGGATTTTATAAATTCCGATGATTATTTTGTCAACGAGTATGCTACTATAGCAATTAAATATATACTTAGGTTTATCGGGACGTCTATAAGATTTGCCGAGACGAATCAAAACGTTTTCAGCTATTCGGCGGAGAGAATAATCGTTCAAAAGGTCATTACTCAAAAGAGCAGGTATTTTATAGCGATCGCGTCAGATAAGCTGAGCCTTCAGAGATTTAATGACGGGATTGAAAATACCTTTGCGCCTGACAGACCTAAAGCAAGATACGGCTCGCTGTTTTCTTTGGTTAACTGCATTACAAATATCTTTCACTGCATGATAGCGAGGGAAAAAGAAGTTTTGATAGTGGACGAGCCGAACGTATATAAATACTCGACCGTAAATGTGAACGAAAATTGTTATCTTATGTCGCTGCAGATAGAAGATACAAACCTTGACGTTTTGGTTGGGTATGGCGTTAAACCGAATTTTTCGACTATCACGCATAATATATAGGGGGTAGATGATGTTAAACGATATACCTGTTTATCCGTCTGAAGATTGGGGATATGTATTTGCCACGGTATTAACCGGGTTTATAGTCGTGTTTTTTGTATTGATAATACTCATTCTTTTGATTAAATTGATGGGGATAGCCTTTAATAGAGCGAAAAAACAGAAGGAACAACATCACGACGATATCGCGGTGGAATTTCGCAGCTCGGCTTTTCCCACAGGTGTTCCGGCGGCAACGGTTGATGAAAATGAGACTATTGCCGTTATTGCCGCGGCAATATATGCTATTGGAGATAGTGATGGCAAAAAGTATGAAATAAAAAATATTAAAAGGCGAGATATACAAAAACGTACGGGTTGGGGTAGCGCGGGGGTGCGAGAGAGCATGAACAGGTTTGAGAAATGATTCTTGCGAAAAAAGATAATTGCGGAATATGTTTTTCAGACGTCTGTTAATCGAGCGCGGTTTTCATAACAGTCTAGTAAAAAGGAAAGGAAACTATAATATATGCAGGTTTTTTTTAATACCCTCGGCGGGCTTTGGGAGAAAACCGCGTTTTTAAATATTTCAGTTGGTCAGGCGATAATGCTTTTGATATCGTTTGTGTTGATGTATCTTGCAATAGTAAGAGGATATGAGCCTCTTTTGTTGCTTCCCATTGCGTTCGGAATGGCGTTGACTAACATTCCCGGGGCGGGGATGTTTCATCCGGATTTGTTTATGGGCACTTCTGTAGATTATGGCGAAGTGCTTAAACAGGGAGGTTTGCTAGATATTTTGTATTTGGGGGTTAAGTTGCAGATTTTTCCGCCGCTTATATTTTTGGGTATTGGTTGCATGACAGATTTCGGACCGCTTATCGCAAACCCGTCAAGCCTTTTGTTGGGTGCGGCGGCGCAGGCGGGTGTTATATTGACTTTTTTAGGGGCGTGCGCCATCGGTCTTACGGGCTTGACCGAGTTCACCCTGAAAGAAGCGGCTTCTATTGCCATTATCGGGGGGGCGGACGGACCGACCGCAATATTTTTAACCTCGAAGCTGGCCCCGCATTTGCTTGGTTCTATTGCCATAGCCGCCTATTCGTATATGGCTTTGGTTCCGGTTATACAGCCGCCTATCATGAAAGCCCTTACAACGAAAAAAGAGCGATTGGTTCAGATGGAGCAGCTTAGAGTCGTTTCTAAGAAGGAAAGGATTTTATTTCCGATAGCGGTAACGGTTGTGGTAGCTTTTATAATCCCTGACGCCACACCGTTGGTGGGTATGCTTATGTTGGGAAACCTGTTCAAAGAAAGCGGAATGGTAGACAGATTGGTAAAAACCGCCGAAAACGAGCTTATGAACATCGTTACCATATTTTTGGGCGCTACGGTTGGCGCGACCGCGACGGCAGAGTATTTTCTTAAAAGGGAAACTCTGTTTATAATAGCGTTGGGGCTTATCGCATTTGGAATAGGAACGGCCGGTGGAGTGCTTTTTGGAAAAGTAATGTATCTCGTTTCGGGCGGAAAGGTAAATCCGCTTATCGGTTCGGCCGGAGTGTCGGCGGTGCCGATGGCCGCGCGTGTTTCTCAAAAAGTCGGCGCGCAGGAAAATCCCTCGAACTTTTTGCTGATGCATGCGATGGGACCGAATGTCGCGGGAGTTATCGGCTCGGCGGTTGCGGCCGGCGTTTTGCTTAAGGTTTGCGGCGGTTGATTTATAGCAAATTGGCGTAAACATGGAATTGAATTCCACGCTTACGCTCGTCGCTGAAAGCGTCACACTGCGGCAAAACCGCAGATGTTTGAAAACTTAAAAAAAACTAAATTTAAAGTTTTTAGATTTCTTAAGGGCCTTTTTCATAAAATGCCCTTTTTTGATTGGATGAAAGGAGTAGCGCGCCCTTTTATTTTGTATGTTGTAGCAGCTTGACTAATGGGCAATAAAAAGTTAAACTGTTCAAACATCTAGGCGGAGCCGCTTCCAATGTTTTAACAAGCGTCAGCGGGAGATAATCACTCGCCGCCTAAGAGACGCGGGACATGAACGAGGTTATATTAATCTCAAACCCTTAAAGTTTTATTAATTTTGACATACAAAGCGTTCAAACGCTCTGCCCGTATGAGGCGAGATGATATAATAATCGTTGACTTATTAATAGTTTATCTATTGTTTATACAAATATTACAAAAAAAATTCTAAAATTCATACAAAATAACACTTGATTTGAGAATAAAAATTAGATATAATTAACGTATTAGGCGGATGCATAGAGTTTTGGATATTTATGGCCTTCATGATGTAAAAAATGGTCGTGGTATTTTTGCAAGACTTTTTGTTTCGCCGTGAAGGCGTATGGACGTTATAACAAATAGGTTCAATACGGATCGCTATATTAAAGTCTTTTAAAAATCTGAGTTTAAAGCCATAAATGACTTGGCTTTTATGGGCTTTATATCAGCGATAAGTATAATACTGATATTTTTATGAAAGCTTTATTAAAAATCAGCTTTAAAAGCCGTATATCTTAACTTTTGACTTGATTTTTAATGGTTTTCACGATAATTAGAACTTGCGTCTGTTCGTTTTTGCTGCTTGCGCTTAAATTAATATCATTTTAGGAGGTTTTCATGAAAAGACTACTATCGTTGATGCTTTCAATTTCTATGGCTATGACACTTGTTTTTAGCACTACTCCGACGGCATATGCAGCGGACTCTGTAGTAATACTCGGCGGCGAGGGTTGGCTTGAGTCTTTCTGCGTTTATTGGGACGATGTTCCCGGAGCGTCCGGATATGAAGTTAGATACAGAAAAGTCGGGGAAACCAATTTCAGCGGCCCTATTGACGCGCCGCTGATTAGGAAATATCCGGAATTTTGGCGAGCTGACGTCGTGGGCATATCGGCCGGTACATACGAGGCCCAGATAACGCCCATAGGGACCGGAGAGGCCAGCATCGTAGGCGGTCTTGAAGTAAAAAAGCACGACCGTTCGGGATTTGGGTTTGCCACAACGGCTAACGGCGGGAAATTGTCGCCGGGAGACACTCCCGGCGCTTATAAAGCAGATGGAACACCAAAAGATAATGCCGAGATCGTTTACGCGACCGATGCGGACCCTTCGGGGCTTGCAAAAATGAATCAGTATGACACGACAAATCCGGTAATAATTCGGATAGTCGGTCATATATCCAAGGCTAAATTAAAAGCTTCGGGCGCTATGATAAACTACGGAGACAGCCTTGAATTTAAAGGAAAAACCGCTGGAAAGTTGCAAAACGTTACCCTTGAGGGCATAGGCAAGGATTCGATAATAGACGGCGGTATCAATTTGCAGAGGACGGCCGGTTTTGAAATAAGGAACCTCGCGTTCGGCGATTTCTCGGAAAACGGGAGTGGCGACGGAATCGGCACCGAGTCGGACTGTTGGAATCTTTGGATCCACAACAACGACTTTTTCTATGGCCAGAACAAGGGCGGAGACAAGAAAAAGGGAGACGGATCGCTTGACAATAAGGATTCTTATTATGTCACCATATCGTATAATCATTTTTGGGACTCCGGAAAATCGTCTCTTCTTAACGGCACGAAAAGCGATAGGGGAGATTGGATAACCTATCATCATAACTTTTTTGACTATTCTGACTCGCGCCACCCACGCGTAAGATACGCGAATACTCACGTTTATAACAACTACTATCTTGGTGTGGGCAAATACGGCATCGGCGCAGCGCATATAACACAGGGCGTTTTTGCGGAGGGTAACTATTTTGAAAACAGCAAAAAGCCCATGCTTATATCTATGCAGGGGAGTGATATTGCTGGGGGCGGAGGGACGTTTTCCAGCGAATCCGGCGGTATAATAAAGGCTTATAATAACTTTATGGACAACTTTAGCAAAAGCTCGTATAAGCCGTATGACGCGACTTCTAATCCAGTGGAATTCGATGCGTATGAAGTACCGACAAGAGAAACTACGGTGCCCAATACCATTACGGCGAAAAACGGCGGCGGAACCTACAGCAACTTTGACACAAACACATCCGTTCTTAATCCCGTTTGGTATTATGACGGAGGAACGGCGGCTGCGGCGGTTCAGGGACCGGAAGACGCCAAGCAAACCGTTATCAATTATTCAGGGCGTATGCAGGGCGGCAACGTTAAAATAACGTTCACGCCTTCTGACGTGAACGTTACCGACGAGCCGGTTGCAAGCATTTGGCAAACTATCGTCAGCGCCGTTGGCGGATCCGGCAATGTGCCTGATATACCAAAAAGCACCGTTGTAAGGCCGCAAATCGTCATGGGAGACGTTATCCGCAATGTGCCCGAGGCGGCCAGGGTAACTTTCACTCCCGATACAGATGGTCAATATTATTGGTTGTTGAGTAGCGCGGTAGACACAACTCCGGGATTCAGCTCCATCAGCACGGCGCCTGTCGAGGCCGGAGTCGCGGGGCAGGGAGTTGCTGTGGCGGGGGACCCCGTTTCAGTTACGCTGTCACTTGACAACGAAGGACCGGCAAGGTTCAGTGCGGTTATGGTCAGCCAGGGTGATGAAGGCCCGATAGAAGGTTTTGCCAACCATGTAATTATCCCGCAGTATGTAAATCCGAATATACCGGTTATTTCAGCGGTGAGTGAAACTGTGGCAAGAACGAGTGAGACGGAAGCGACGATTGATATAAGAACCAACAATAACGGCGAGTTAAGGTATATAATAACCGATGAAGGAAGCGCCGCCCCCAACCAAGACCAGATACTTGAGGGAGCGTTTCAAACAGTCAGCGGCATTGCAGAGGATCACACGCCGGCCACTAGAACGCTGACAATGTCAGGTTTTGAGGGAGATTCCGCAAAGCTTGCGTATGTCATACAAAAGAACGGCGACCATATAGGAAATATGATCGTATTTAATATACCAAGGTTCTTTGTGATGGGCAAAAAGACGGTGATTAACTTTAACGATCCCTCTACTCTTGTGGGGACGGGTGATTTGCCGGCGAGCGGAGCCAGAATGCCGGAATATTTCTCAGGTCTTTATATTAATCACTCGGCAAGCGGGAATACCGTAATCGCTGGGGAAGTGACAGGGACCGCAGGTTATCCCGCAGTAGAAGACGGATTGACTCTTAATAAATATTTGAATACGAACGGCGCGGGTTCGGCCTCAAGCCGCAGCATTGAGTTTGAGACACATGCCGGCGGCGAGCTGATCGTATATGGGCGTCCGGGTAATGCTACGGCAACCGGAAGATCAATTATAGTTCCCAGGGCAACGCCGGGTTCGGTCGGGGCAAGCGGAACCGGTGTTACCAAAGCGGTGTTCACTTTGCCGGAAGCGGGCAGATATGCTATTCATGACACAGCGGGTGGGCTGCATATTTTCGCGCTTTCTATCCAAAACATGCTGCCGATAGAAGCGCCTCCGGCCGCACCGGTATTGACAAAAGGAGAGGGCAACAGAGTCACCGGCGCTGACGCCGACATAAAAGCATCGATCACTTTTAGCTCGGATAAGGCAGGTACGGCTTATATACTTCCGTATAAAGGCGACGAAGAACCTACGGAAAGTGATATCATCAACGGATCATCCTCGCAGACAAAGGCGATCGCCCCAGGATCAAATACACTGGAAGTGACAGTGACCGCCGATACCATCGGTATTGCCGTGGCGGTGAAGGATTATATCCAGACCGCGGAAGGCGATGATCTGATAAGTAACGTTATAATGTGGAATATAGGCGAATATACTTATCCCGATACACCAGTGATAAGCGCGGCAAGCGCAATTCGCAATAACGAGACGGCCGCGGTGTTAGGGTTTACTAGCACGGTTGCGGGCAAGTATTATTATAAAATATTAAACGCGAGTGCCACGGCTATAACAGACGCGGCTGAAGTAGTGGCTGGGGCTGATAATGGGAGCGGAGATAGTTTTTCGGGCTTGACGGTTAGCGGAGCGACAATTAACACAACTGACAACGCCGCCAAGAAACTGTATCTTGTGGTGCAAAACGGCGAGACGCTAAGACTAAGCAAGGTAGCGGAGGTCGATATAGCCCCGTATGTTGACGCTGAAATTCCGATCATAAGCGGCGCTTCGGCCGCACGAGTCAGCACTACCGAAGCGACGGCCACATTCACGAGTAATATAGCAGGCAAATATTTCTATATCACACGCCATGTGAGCAACACGGCCGTCCCCGGAGTAGCTGAGATATTGGCGACGGGTATAGAAGGGAGCACTGCGGCGACTGTTATTGTGAATATCGACAACCTGATGGACAATACCGCCGCTAAGATGTATCTGGTTGTGCAAAACGGCGGTAATCCCTCAAAATTGAGTGCGGTAAATACGATTGATATACCTTTGTACAAACCGGCGATAACAGGAGAGGGGATCGTCAGGGAATTTAACGGAAACGGAACTTTAATAGAACCTTTGCCGGCTTCTGTTACGGATGGAACAGAATATAGAGTAAACACCGAAGGAGACGGCATATATATCACTGCCAGAAGCACCTCTATTTCAACGACAGCAAGCGGCTATAATGTTGACGGAGTTAATTATAAGTCCAGGCTAAATTTCAACGAAACCACATACAGAAGTGGTGTGCTTCTAGGGGCTTTAAACATTAGAAATGTTAAGAAGGGCGACATTATAGATATAGTTTACGCCGGCGGAGGGGTTAGAACCTTAACTTATCAGACAGGAGCAATGCCGACGGCTACCCCGTTTTCGGGAAGCGTCAGCACAACCGCACTGGGTTCTAACCAATTTAAATCGACAATGGAAATTACGGCTGACGCTGAAAATCTTTGGCTTTGTGTAAGGGGCGGCGGATTCTATGTATATTTGCTTAAAGTAACCACTCCGGTAACCGGACCCTCGGCACCCGGCAAGCCGTCGGCAATAGACGCGTCATCCCCCGGTTCCGGAAAGGCTACCGTTGTATGGGGCGCGGCATCGGACAACGGTTCGTCTATTGAAGCGTATCAGGTGGGCAGCAGTGTCAACGGCGGGCAAATAGTTTGGACAGATATCAACGACGCAATGGCAAGGGAGCATACTTTTGAAAATATGCCGGCAGGAACCTATACGTTTTCTGTCCGCGCCCGCAACGGAATAGGCTTAGGTGAAGCGGCAACATCGGATCCTGTGACCGTGCTTGAGTTTGGAGCACCGGACGAACCTAAAAACGTGGAAGCCGTTCCTGGAGAAAGACAGATAGAAGTCACCTGGGAAGAGCCTGAATCGTGGGGCGACAGCAACCCCAACAGCTATATATTGACTATATCTCCCGATGCAAATGAAGAAGGAGAAGTAAGAATAGGCGCAAACGAAGAACGTAGGTATGTATTTGAAGAACTCACCCGTAAAACTTATTCGATATCGATATATGCGGAAAACGAAAACGGACGCGGCAGCACGACTAAAGTAATTTCCGGGATTCAAGTTGAAGATTCTACCGCGCCCAGAGTTATAGATGTTTGGGACTTCGGCGCGAAGCAGCAGGCAAACAGCGGTAATATAGTTTATAATAATAAGATAGCGCCTGATTGGTGGAGCAGTTATTCCAATTTCGGCGGTACTGCCGGACAATTTTCGCCGGCCGGTCAGCCTGCTTGGGGTGATCTGAAGCTTAATCACGGAGACGGTGACCGCGTAAGGTTCTATGAGGATGGCGTGGCGGCAAGGTTGAGCGTTAAATCGTTTAAATATTTGGCAGTCAATTCCGGGACCAATCCCACGCCTTCGAGGGAAAATCCAAGCGGCATAGATGAGGATTTTGCGCCTGAAGAACAGTATATAGTCGCAAAAGTCGATAAGGAAACCGATAGAGAAACTGCGGGATTTTTCGCCGCGAATGCCGCACCTAGCAAAACCAGAGCCTCGGTTGAAGTAGCAAACGTTAAAGTCGGGGACACACTGACGATTTATGCGGCCAGAACCGGAAGCCAGAGTGATGTCGCTACCGATGCGCAAATAAATTTTGAAGTCGGCGGCAAGGTGGAAAAGCAAATAGGGCTTCCTCAGGTGCAATTTGAGACCACGGTGGCTTCGTGGGTCGCAGAAACAAACGGCACGTATCTTATACACTTTACGTCGGGGGCAAATAATAATTCAAACCTCAGGCCGGTAATTACCCGCGTGACCAGAGAAAGTCCGGATGGCGTGGCCGACGAGCTGCCTGAAGCTCCCGCCTCGGTAACGGGGTCCACTGGCGTTACGAATGGAACTGCCACCGTAAATTGGACGGCGCCAACGTATCTGGGGACCGGCACGCTCGTCCGTTATGAGGTCAATATAAGCTCTGAGGAAACGCCCGATCCAAACGGATGGGTATCGGTTGGAACCGGCACAAGCCATGTCTTTTCGGGAAAGGCGGGCGGGATCTATAATATATGGGTTCGCGCAGTAACCACCGTTGGAACCGGAGAGGCGGCAAAAGCGGATGAACCGGTCACAATTACCTCAGCAGAATATAGGATAATTTATAACGCAAACGGCGGAACCGGCAGTATGACAGACAGCACGGCAGAAACGCCTTCAGTTGAGATTAAAGACAGTGGATTTACGCCTTCGGTCGCTAACGCAATATTCGCGGGATGGAGAACCGAACAAAACGGAGGCACAACATATCAGCCCGGGGATATTTATACCGAGTTTCCTGCCGGCGGAGGGAACGTTACTCTCTATGCTTATTGGATAGTGCCCGAAATGGGAACATTCAGGGAATTTAACGCTAACACAACAAAACTTACTACCGCTGATTTTGCGGGCGATGTAAGCAAAGATGTTGCGTTGGCGGAGGGGATAATATTAACTACGCGCAGCGGCGCTCAGGCTCAGGGAAGGTTTGACGTTCATTCCGGTGATGGATATGCCGGCGGCGATCCGACTCTGGAAGGGCCGTATTATCAAAGATTTAATACAGAAAACGGATCCAGAGGAAACGGAACCACTTTAGCGCACACTATTACTATCAAAGACGTTAAAGTCGGAGATAAAATTGAGATAGTTTGGGATACCGGAGCTAACAATATTTCGAAGCCTTTGAGAATGCTCGTTAATCCGGCGACTTTCCCAAGCACAGGAGCCGTTACGGGGGATAATCTGGGCGAACCGGTGCACACCCTTGCAGCTAATAGCACATATGAAAAATATACTTTACCGGCTGCTGCTGTGAGTGGGACATATTATTTTGGACATGAGAACGGCACTTATTACACGCTTATAAGAGTAACTCCGGCAAATTATGGAGGGCCTTTGCCAAAAGCGGTTACCGGTATAACGGTAGCAAAGCAGCCCTCTAAGATGAGCTATACGGAGGGAAGTGAAAGCGATGGAAGCCTTAAACTTTCAGGGCTTTGGGCACAATTGGCTTATGAGGGAGGCGAAACGGAATATGTCTCATTGGCTAAATTTGCCGCCAGGGGCATTGTAATGAAATTTGATAATGACGAATCAGTGGATGAGGGCATGCCTCTTACGGCAGCGGCACATAATAATAGGAGAATTGTCATTATAAGCGGTGATTACAGCGCGCAAACCGATCCTCTGACGGTAGCACAAAGCACAACGACGAAAACTTTAAGCGGAATCGAGGTTAAAGGACAGCCGAACAAATTAGTCTATAACGCGGATGAAACACTCGATTTAACTGGACTTTCGGCGATTCTTTCATATAGCGATACCACCTATGAAGAAGTTGCTTTATCTGACTTTGCGGAAAAAGGAATTATCTTGTCGCTTGAGGGCGGCGGAACGATAGAAGACGGAATGCGGCTTACTGTTGAGGAGCATCATAATAA
Source organism: Eubacterium sp. (assembly GCA_031271685.1). Classification (GTDB taxonomy): domain Bacteria; phylum Bacillota; class Clostridia; order Oscillospirales; family Ruminococcaceae; genus Ruminiclostridium_E. Next base: position 18,310 of record JAISVH010000148.1, read on the forward strand.
GAAAATTGTTCTTACAATCGGATTATTTAGCGATCAAACCCAAGTTCTGACGGTTACTGAGGTACAGCCGAAAAGCTATACTGTAATCTTCTTAGGCGAAGACGGCGGAGAGCTTAAGAGAGACACAGTCATTCACGGGGAGAGTGCAACACCTCCTGTTCCGCCGTCTATCACAGGGAAAATATTCAAGGAATGGGATAAAGACATCAGCAACGTTACCAGCGACTTGACCGTTAGGGCGGTATACGTTCCTAAGACTTATACGGTAACTTTCTGGGGCAGAGGGGAAGATAAAGCAACTATAACCGTTAATCATGGTGAAGATGCCAAAGCGCCGGAACCATGGTACTATGGCCCTAGCTATGAGTTTGAGAATTGGGTTGGGGACTATACTAACGTAACCTCTAATTTGAATATATACGCCAAATATCATGATAACGATCTCCAGGCGATTCTGGATGCGATAGCGGAATTGGCAAAAAAACAAGAAGAAGTTAACAATGCGCTAAATGATTTGAACGACGCTATCCTTGATAGAATTAATGATCAGTTCGATGAAATTGCCGAACAGATAAAGCAAATTGAAGAAGATATCAAGCAAATCAAAGAAACATTATATACTAAAACGGTAAATCACAGTAAATTTGATGAAAACAAGATATCAGAAATCGGCGGCATTATCCATGCTAACAGTGAAACGGAAAGTGTGGAGTTTAAGTTTGTTGAGATCGACCAAGACGTTGAAATCGATCCGATCTATAACACTAAAACCAAAGTTTTAGCGGATATTTCACTGGAGATAGACGGGGTAGAATTTGGAGATCACCTTATTTCACCGGTCGCTATCACCGTTCCGCTGCCTGAGGGAATTGAGAAAGGGTTTACGATACTTCATTATGGCAGTGACGGCAAAACTTTTGAAAAAGTAGAATACGTCGAGCATGAAAACGAAACCTTCTCATTCAAAGTAAACAGCTTCAGTGTTTTCGCGTTTCTAAATTTAAAAACCTTAGAATCAATAAATATTGTGAACCCGCCAAACAAAACAAGCTACTTTGCGGGTGAAAAATTTGACGCCGACGGCATGGAGGTTGAGGCTGTCTATTCTGACGATACCTCGTCGGGAGTGACCGATTATACTGTTTCGCCGTCAGGAAACTTGAGTCTCGGCACAACATTTGTAACAATCAGCTATACAGAGGGGGATGTTACAAAAACGGTTAATCAGCCTATTACTATGAAGACTCCGGCGATTACCGGTATAACTGTAAAGAACCAGCCGACTAAGTTGATTTATACAGTGGGTGAAATCGTTGATTTAGAAGGGCTTTTAGTAACGTTGGACTATGATTTCGGAGACGCTAAGTATGTTGAATATTCCGGCTTTGGAACCGCGAAAATCACTGCTTTTGTGGGCAGCGACGGCTCGATAGATGATCTTCTTAAAAAGGATGACGATGGTAAAACGATAAGACTGATCACTGATAACGGTAAAGAAACGGAGACATCACCGATTACCGTTAATTATGAGAAACATGCCATCACTGTAGTTGTCTACAGCGGAGAAGAGACCGGAACGGCTATATCATCGCCGACAACCGCAGCGCTTGGGGAAACTGTTGATCTTATTGCGACACCGAACTCAGACGGTGATTATGAGTTTATAAGATGGATTGCATCCAATGATATTGTCATTGACAACAGAGAAAGCGCGAACACAAATTTCGTTATGCCTGACAGGGCGGTTACAATTCGTGCGGAATTTGCGAAGAAAACCTATCCGGTAAATGTAACAAATGGAAGGATAACAAATAGTGATAACGCCAACTTTGAAAAGGGCGAAAATGTTATCATTCAGGCAAATACGGCGCCGGTGGGAATGATGTTTGATAGATGGGAAATAACTCCTTCTGACGTAATATTTACGCAGGGCCGCACTACAAGCTTTATAATGCCGGGAGAAGAGGTCAATGCAATAGCGATTTGGAAAGATATTCCGACTACGGATAAACTCATTACCGTTACAACGACGGGAACCGGAAGCGGAACAGCAAACGCGAGCGTTGATTCGGCAAAAAGCGGAGATGTTGTCACTCTGACCGCTATTCCGGAAGACGGCAACAGCAGATTCGTGGGGTGGACTATAATCCCGGTTTTGACCCTCAGTCCGAGTGCAACCGACGCAACGGCAACATTTGAAATGCCAGACACAGAGGTAACAGTTGAAGCGGAATTTGAACTGATTCCTGTTTATTTGATTTCGCTTGAAGGGCCTAATACTTCCGGTAATTTGGACTTGGGAGCCTCCCACGAAGCGGAATACCATCCGAATGATTTTGAGAGCACCGTTACGGTGGTTAATGAAGGTAATGTTTCCACAGGAGAGTTAACAATAGCCATCACGGGAGATGATTATGAAAGTTTCAATACGAGCACAAATGTTATAGATGGTATTGCCCGTGGCGCGAGTAAGGATTTCGTGGTTTATCCGGTTGCAGGGCTTCCTAACGGGACTTACGAAGCAACGGTGACAGTTTCCGGAAACAATGGCCAGAGTGCGTCGTTTAATGTTATCTTTGCGATAGAGGCGCCTATATATGACATTGAGCTCAAAGACGGAGAAGCAACTGTTGGTGAGGTCATTAATTTAGGGACAGCAACATCGGCGGACTATAGTTCGAGCGGATATGAAAGAACCATTACTGTTAGAAACGTCGGCAATGTTTTGATAAACAGAATAAGTATCAATATTGATGAAGAAAGCATGCCCGAAAGTTTTGGCCAGAATAAATTTGCTATAACAAATTTGGCTTCAGACGGTAGCAACAGTTTCATAATCTATGCGGGGGAAGGACTGCCAAATGGCACTTATACCGCAGTAGTGAAGGTTGAGTATTCCGGAAAAGAAGAAACGTTTGGCGTAATCTTTGAGGTAGCGGTGCCCATATATAAAATTGAGATTAAAGACGGAGAAGAAATTATCGCTAACGGAGTCAGCGTTGATTTTGGCTCTGCGGATTCATCGGAGTACGTGCCGGACGACTTTAAGAAGACAATTACAATAGTAAATACCGGCAACACCGAAACCGGCGTTCTGAACATCTCGTTTGCAGGCAACGGTGCGGATAGCTTCGTGTTAAGCAACAACACAATACCGAGTGTAAGCGTAAGCGGCAACGGAAGCTTTATAGTAACCCCAAAATCAGGACTTACCGAAGGGACATATACCGCGACGGTAACAGTTTCAGGTGAAAACGGAATAAATGCGTCGTTTGAGATAAATTTTGTTGTTGAGGCAGACGCTCACCCGTTTAGCCGAGGCGACGTCA
>JAISVH010000026.1 GCA_031271685.1 Eubacterium sp.
CAAAGGAGATATAAGTCCGACAAGCGCTTTTGAGATATTCTCCCGTTCGTCGCTGTCATGGCAGAATAACGTTATATATGTCCCTTCAGGTTTGCTGATTTTGCGCCCCCCTTCGGAATCTAAAGTGATTCTATTATATTTAAACCCCTCAATAACTCCGTTCATCACTTCAACGCCGTCTAAATCGTTCCTTTTCGTGACTATCTCAAGCGCTAAGTCTGTCCTGTTCATAAAACCCCTATAAAAAACTAATTTTTTTTTAAAAAGTATTGCAATGTTTTTTAAATTGTGATATAATATATTTTACTGTGAATTTTAAAAACTATACAAGGAGGTGCAATAGGTGCCCAATATAAAATCCGCTAAAAAAAGGGTTCGCGTCACTAAGGTAAAACATGAGCGCAATAAAGCAAAACGAACCGAACTAAAAACTGTTTTAAAAAAGGCTAGGGCAGAAGGCGCGGATAGCACATCTGTTCTTAATGCTGTCAGGATATTGGATAAATCTGCCGGAAACGGTATTATTCACAAGAATAAAGCTTCACGCCTTAAAAGCAGGCTTGCAAAAAATCAAAACACATCCGCTTAAACCAAAAAACACAGGGTAAAGAGCTTCTTTATCCTGTTTTTATTTGTGGGGCAATAATGAAATTATATGTTTATGAATTATCCTGCAAAGCTTCGGCAAAAGAACTAAGTTTAATTGGCCAAAAGCTTCTAAGATTTTCTTTATGTCAGGATTTCGGTATTTTAGAATATGAAATTTGTCTTAGCGGATTTGGCAAACCTTATATAAAAGGCAATCCGATAAATTTTAATATCAGCCATTGCGAAAAATCCGTATGCCTTTTAATTGGTGAAGATGAATGCGGAGTTGATATTGAATATTACGGAAGATATAAGGAAAAAATCGCCGCAAAAATATGCTGCGAAAATGAATTGGTTATGCTGGCCGGGTGCGTAACAGCTAGTGATAAGGACAGGCTTTTTACACAAATTTGGACAAAGAAAGAAGCCTGTTCAAAGCTTGACGGCCGAGGATTTGCAATTGGATTTAAAAATATAAATACTTTAGAAATTCAAAATATCAAAACGTTCGACAGAGATCGCTACTGCGTTTCTTCCGCATCAAAAATATTGCCGGAGAAAATGACCGTATTGACAAGATTGAGTTAACAATATATAATTAAAATATTAAAAAAGCTAATAAAAATCTGATTTGGACGGTGAATGCTATTGAGGAGAAATATAATTGAAAAGATACGTGAATCTCTAGCGGCGGTTTTACCGATAACTTTAATTGTTTTTTTCCTAAGCGTCACTATCGTCCCCTTATCGGGGGAAATGCTTTTTACATTTACGGTAGGCTCAGTTATGCTTATCATAGGTATAGGTCTGTTTACTTTAGGCGCTGATACGTCGATGATCATAATGGGCGAGCGTATAGGCGCCAATATCATGGCCGGCAAAAAAATTCCGATCATTTTACTAACCTGCCTTGCGATAGGTATGCTTATCACAATAGCGGAACCGGATTTAAGAGTGCTTGCAAATCAGGCCCCGATCGTGGACACGATGACCTTGATATTCGCAGTTGCCGTTGGAGTGGGCGTATTTTTACTGTTGGCGTTTTTAAGGATGTTTTTGCAGATCAAAATTTCGTTTTTATTTGTCGGGTTTTATATTTTGGTGTTTGCGTTAGCTTTATTGCCGCTGCTCCCGAATGAGTTTGTTCCGGTGGCGTTCGATTCAGGCGGCGTTACCACCGGACCGATTACGGTTCCGTTTATTATGTCGCTAGGCGTAGGCCTTGCGGCAGTGCGCGGCGATAAAACCTCGCAGGAAGACAGCTTTGGATTGGTGGCTCTATGCTCAATAGGCCCAATTTTAACTGTGCTTGTTTTAGGGATTTTCTCCGGCAACACCGAAGTGGTTGCGGATACGTCGGTCATACCCGAATTTAATAACGTCAGAGAAGCGTTTGTCAGGTTTTTATTTGCAATTCCCCACTATTTCGCGGATGTTGCGGTAGCCGTTCTCCCTATAATTGTGCTGTGTTTAGGATATCAGTTTATTAAAATAAAGATGGATAAAAAATCATTTATTAAAGTTTTAATTGGTTTTTTGTTTACATATATTGGTCTCGTATTGTTTCTAACCGGAGTAAATGTAGGCTTTATGCCGGTGGGACAGTATATGGGCGAAAAATTAGCAGGCGGTGAAATTAAATGGATATTGATTCCATTGGGGGCTGTTATGGGGTATTTTATCGTAGCGGCGGAACCAGCGGTGCATACGCTAAAGCAGCAGGTCGAAGATGTAACAGAAGGCGGAATCAAAGGAAAATCACTTGTTGTTGCGTTGTCCATCGGGGTGGCGGCTTCAGTCGCGTTGTCAATGATCAGAGTATTGACAGGTATTTCGATTTTTTGGTTTTTAATTCCCGGATATACGTTTTCACTTATAATGACTTTTTTTGTTCCTCCTATTTTTGCGTCGATTGCTTTTGACTCGGGCGGAGTCGCCTCAGGTCCTATGACCGCCACATTTCTTTTGCCGTTCGCAATGGGAGTATGCAATGGGGTTGGCGGAAACATAGCGGAAGACGCTTTTGGCGTTGTTGCGATGGTCGCGATGACCCCATTGATAACGATACAGATTTTTGGTTTGATCATAAAGATTAAGTCAAATGCGGCAAAATCTGAAGAAATAGCAATTTTACCGAAAGAAAACGAAGATATTTTTGATGTTGATATTGAAAATCCGCTTATTGACGAAATAGTCGATGCATAAATCCTGCGGAAAAGGAGTTTCAGATATGAAAGCGATTTTTGCGATAGTTGACTACAGCTTGGGTGATAAATTAGATTCTGTTTTTACTAAAGAAAACATTCCGTTTAAGATAATTACACACGGGTATGGATCGGCTGAGTCAGAACTGCTTGAACTGCTTGGGTTTGGCGAAAACAAAAAACTAGTCATGATTTCCATGGTTCAGGATGAGCATATCCCTAAGCTTTATAGAAGGCTTGACCGCGATATGAATCTCAGCAAAGCGGGAACAGGGATCGCGTTCAGCATCCCGCTGAAAAGCATTAGTGCAGCGATCACCAAAATGTGTAATTTTGATACAACAGAACACCCTAATTGCACCCATCACATTCAGGTAAAGGAGAAGGAAATGAACAGCGAACCTCAGTTTGAATTAATAATAACTATAGTAAAACGCGGATATTTTAATGTTGTAAAAGAGGCCGCCAGATCTTCCGGAGCACGGGGCGGCACTTTGATTCATGGTTTGGGGATCGGCGGAGAAGGGGCGGCGAAACTTTTAGGAATAAGCATTCAGCCTGAAAAAGATATAATTCTTATCGTGGTTCATTCAGAAGATAAACAGGCCATAATGAAGAAAATCATTGAGGAAGCGGGGATACTAAAAGAAAGCCGCGGCATTTGTTTCTCACTACCTGTCGATTCGGCTTTTGGTATGGCGGAAAAGATAGTAAATGAAGAAGAATAAAGACTGTCTAAAGCATAAATATTAGTTTTTCACAGATTTTTAAGTTTTCAAGTGGATTTACTATATATTACGTTAAAAAAGTGTTCTTACGGCTTCTTTAGCTGTAAGAACACTATGACTGGCAGGGGCGGCAGGACTTGAACCCGCAACTTACGGTTTTGGAGACCGTTGCTCTACCAATTGAACTACACCCCTAATTTAATATTTATAAATTATAACATATATTTATTTTTCTGTCAAGAAAAAAGCATTTATTTTCAATAATTTAGGGCTGCATTAACAGCCCTGTATTTTTAAGCATTTTCGGCAGACTTTTGTTCTTCGTGGATTTCATCATTTTCATGGCCCGGTATGATCGTTGGGTTTGCAAGTAATTTTGCTAGCATTGCGTCTATTTCGGCCTGTGTTAGTACCCTCATTTTATTATTTCCCTTTCGAAACAATTTCGCAACAGCGCCTATGCAGTCATCATTATTCATATGTTATTTTATCATAAACACCAAATAAATTCAAGTAGTTTTATTAATTTTATTATTTTTTATTATTTTTAACAATATTCTATTTGACAAATTAGATTTTTTGTTATATCATTATAAATGCAAAGGAGTTGATTATTTATGTTTTATATATTAACCATTAACCGTGAATATGGCTCGGGTGGAAGATTTATAGGAAAAATTGTAGCCGAAAAACTTGGCATCCCTTATTACGACAAGGAATTAATTGCCAAAACAGCTCAAAAAAGCGGTTTTACAGAAGAATTTATTAATGAAATCAGCGAAAAAAAGACTACAAGCCTATTATACAGCCTTTATATGACCAGTATTCCTGTTTCCGATCAGCTTTTTATCGCACAATCACAGGTAATAAATGATATAGCCAAAGAAGGAAGTGCAGTAATTGTTGGAGGATGTGCCGATTTTGTCTTGCAAAACCATCCAAAGTGCTTTAATGTGTTTATACATGCGCCTTTAGAGGAACGTATACGGAGAGTAAAAGATGAATACAACGAAGCGGTAGGCGACATTCGGAGTTATATCCTAAAAAAGGACAAAAAGCGCATGTCTTATTATAACTATTTTACTCAGTTTAAATGGGCGAATGCCACTAACTATAACCTTAGTATAAATTCGTCAATTGGAGTTGAGGATACCGCTGAAATTATTGTTGCGGCATTAAAATCATTCATTAAAAAAACATAGTTTTTACACATTGTCACCGCTTTTTTAATACATTGCCAAATTATAATATAGAGAGTAATATGTAAAAAAAGAAAGGAAAAATCTATGAGTACCAACATTGAAAATATCAAACAAGGTGTTAAGAAAAACAAAAGATTAAAGTTTATTATTATTGCCGCCGCGATATTAATTATCGCGTTGATTTTATTTTTTGCGCTGAATCCCGGCAACAGCAGCCTACCGGCCATGGGAATACTCGGACAAAGCCAATTTTCTAAGCTTGAAAAAACCGATTTAAAAGATACGCTCGCTTTAACCGGCATTGTTTACAGTGATGATTCAAAAAATGTTTATACAACTCTTTCATATCAGGTAGATAAAATAAATGTCGAAGCAGGCGATAAAGTTAAAAAGGGAGACACTTTGATTGAGCTTGATACCACTACACTGCTATATGATATTGAAACCGCCGAAAACACCCTTGAGGATTCAAAGGAATTATTGGTCACTGAAACAAAAAACAAACAAAACAGCATAAGATCCGCCGAAAACTCTTTAAAATCAGCGATTTTAACAAGAGATAAATCACAGATACAATATGAAAAAGCCCTTGATGATTTGAAAGAAGCCGAGGATGATGTTGCCGAACCCTTTGACCCCTACGTTTATGATAATGCCATCAGGGACAATAAGGTTGCCCTTGACCGCAGCGCCGAAGACTTAAAGGATGCTAAGGACGACTTGACCGAAGCCGAGAAAGATTTTGACGACTATACATACCAAAACGCAATATCAGAGGCAAAATATGCGCTTGATGATCGCAAAGACGACCTGAAAAAAGCTGAGGACGATCTAAAAGAAGCCACCGACGACTTTGATGACCACCAGTACAGAGTAGCGATAGAATCAGCAAGAATTGCCCTTAACCGAGCAAAAACTAATTTAGCTAGCGTGGAGTCACAGTATGGCAGTGGGCTTTATAATAATTCCGGCACATCATACGGTGAAAATAATTATTCCGGCTTTAGCAACAACGCCTATGAAAACCGTCAAGCCGCAGAAGAGGCGCTTGAAGACGCTCAAAAGGCTTATGACGACGCGGTTGAGAACCTTGAACACGCTCAAGACGATTTGATCGAATCCGCAGAGGACACAGTTAAAAACGCAAAAATTGCGAATGACAGCGCACAAAGAGAATATGACCGCACAGTTTCTGATCTGGACAGAGCTAGGGACGACGCCGTTGAGTTAAATCAAGACGCTTTGAAAGCGGCTCAAAGAAAATATGACGACGCAAAAAAAGCATATGACCAGGCAGTTACCGATAGGGAGCGCGCAGAAGACGATGAAAACGAAGCTGAAGAAAAAGCGCTTAAGGACGCCAAACGCACAGTAACTGATTCTAAAAAAGCGCTTGAAACTGCTGAGCTTAGTATAATCACTTCGCAGAATAATCTTGACGAGGCAAAGACTAAAAACATTGACACTGAAACTACAATTAAAAATCAGGAGATTTCTCTTAAGAAATTGTATGACAACCTTGAAAAAAGCATAATAAAATCTACTGTAGACGGTACCGTAACCGCGGTCAACGCTGTTGAGGGAGACATGCCGTCAGGCATTCTTATGACCATTGAAAACGATGGGGTGCTTTATGTCTCAGCTAACGTTATGGAATACAACATAGGGGCTATTCGTCTGGGACAGAAAGCTGAAATCACCACTGTGGCGACCAAAGACAGGGTATTTGCGGGTGAAGTTGTGTATATCTCGCCGACTTCCGTCAGCGCGGACGGCGCAACCAGCGTTGAATATGAAATTTGGACAGAGTTTGACGATGTGGATTCTGAAGAGATTAAAATAGGGATGAACGCTTTTGTCGATGTTATAACCTCTGAGGCTGTCGGCGTATATGCCGTAAGCCCCGATGTCATCTTGGAAAAAGATGCCAGAAGCTATATCTATTGCAACGTTAACGACATAGTCGCCGAAATTCCTGTAACTCTTGGGATCGAAAGCTCTTCATTAGTTGAGATTTCCGGAGAAGGCCTGAGTGATGGGTTAGAAATTATTGATAATCCTTCACTGTTCAAACCGGGTGAAAGCATATCAGAGGCTATGCCCGAACTCGGCAACCGCGTAATTGGCGCAGGCCCCGGTAGCGGACCGGGAGGTCAGGGCGGTATGATGGTAAGAGTAAGATAATAATCGTGGAAGATGTCGCGCCGTACGGGAAAACCGGAATGGCGCCGAACAGGAAAGAACGGTATAGATATATGATGAAGCTTGAAAAAATAAGCAAAAAATACTTTATAGGCGAGCCAAACGAGCTTGAGGTATTAAAAAACCTTACGGTTACTGTAAACAAAGGTGAATTTGTATCGATCGTCGGGCAATCGGGTTCCGGAAAAAGCACTCTTATGAACATCATCGGTGCCCTTGATCGGCCAACCTCCGGTGATTATACTCTTGACGGAACACCAATACGCGAAATGACTGACAACCAACTGTCAGACGTAAGAAATAAAAAAATCGGATTTGTATTTCAAACCTTTAACCTTATTCCTAAATTAGACGCGCTGTCCAACGTTGAGGTCCCGTTGTTTTATTTGGGAGTTTCGAAAAAATTAAGACGAGAACGTGCCGGCGAGCTTTTGGAGTTGGTGGAGATGGGCGACCGGACTCGACATCTTCCGAATGAGCTGTCCGGTGGGCAAAAACAGAGAGTCGCCATAGCAAGAGCCTTGGCAAACGACCCCTCTATAATACTCGCCGATGAACCAACCGGCGCACTGGACACCAAAACAGGCCATTTGGTTATGGATTTGTTCCTTAAAATACATAAGGAAGAGAAAAAGACAATATTGCTTATTACCCATAACGAAGATCTCGCACAACAGACGCAGCGAATAATTACTTTAAAAGACGGAGAAATCATAAACGACTCTTATACCGCCGGATATGAGCGTAGCCAGTGGGTGAGCGCCCAACGGCATGCATCGGCCGTGAACGAAACGGTTCGGGAGGTAGTTTAAATGATATTGGAAAATATTTTGTTGGCCCTGCAAGCGCTGAGGTCTAATAAAATGCGCTCGCTGCTAACCATGCTCGGAATTATTATAGGCATTTCAGCTGTTATTGCCATTGTGGACGTAGGAAGTGCGGTAGAAAAAACCGTTAACGAAAATATGAGCAGCTTCGGAGCGTCAAACATCTATGCCAGCGTTAGTGAGCGAAGCGAGGGTAACGAAAATAGAATGTTCATGATGGGCGGCGGACCGGGAGGTGGCGGAAACGGCGGCGGGAGAGGCTCTAGGCTGTCAGGAAAAACACCCACGTCATCCGATCTTATAACTGATAAAATGGTGGAAAACATAAAGGAAGAGTTTAAAGACGAAATTGACGGCGTGTCAATTTCGTTGTCCGGCGGACAGGGAAAAGGACAAGATGAAGATTTATACGCTAATGTAAACATCATGGGAGTAAATGAGGATTACTTTATTTCTGAAAATATGACTTTGCTGTACGGACGTTATATCAACAATGAGGACGTTGAGAACTACTCCAATTCAGCCGTTGTTTCTGACAAATTCGTGGAGAATCTTTTCCCCGGAGATGAGCTTGAAAAAGCGCTAGGTAAACAGATCAAAATATTTAAAGAGCGAAAAATAGACATATATACTATAGTTGGAATTTATGAATACGAGCAAATGTCCTTCGGCGGCATGCAAGTTTCTGATAAAGAGGTAACGACTTCATTGTATATTCCTCTTAGCATTGAAAAACAAAATTTGGTTGAAAAAAATTATACTTATATAACCATTATTACCAAAACCGAAACAAGCGTTGAAAACCTGACCGATAAACTAAGCGCTTACTTTAATAGGCTTTATGCGAACAACGAAAACTGGGAAGTTAGCGTTGACAACATGTCGGCCATGCTAGAAGAAATTAGCGATACTTTAGACACCGTTACCACCGCAATTGCTATAATAGCGGCAATTTCTCTGCTAGTCGGCGGCATCGGCATTATGAACATTATGTTGGTGTCAGTGACCGAGAGAACGCGCGAAATAGGCACAAGAAAGGCGATGGGGGCAAAAACGTTTCATATTCAAATGCAGTTTCTGATCGAATCGGTTATAGTATCTCTGGTAGGCGGTATTATAGGGATAATACTAGGCACTTTGCTCGGTATTCTTTTAGCTACGCTGATGGGTACCTCAGTAGCCATATCAATTCCTATAATGTTTTTAAGCTTTGGATTTTCGATGCTTATCGGAATGTTCTTCGGCATCTATCCCGCTAGCAAAGCGGCAAAACTCGATCCCATAGAAGCGCTTAGATATGAATGATTAATTTACTTTCTTATTTATAATTTTCATGTCAGAATTGGTTTTGGCTTCAAAAAGACAGCGATCAGCTTGGTCAACAAAATCTGCAAGACTGTTTTGCGCGTCCGGTATGCCATATGTAACGCCTATGCTTACAGAAATGCTAAGATCGGGATTCTCTTCGAATTTTAACTCTGAGACCTCATGGAATATCCTTTTTAAAGCGGATTGAGCAGCTTGCTCTCCGCGATACATGATAAGCGAAGCAAATTCTTTTCCCGAAAAACGGCAGGCCAAGTCTCTGTTTTCTAAATTTCGTCTTATTATTTCAGCCACGCTTTTAAGCACTGCATCAGCAAAAATATCACCATATTGAATGTTTATTATTTTAAAATTATCAACGCTTATTATTGCCAGAGAATATGTCAGGCGTTCTCTAAAATGGATCTCGTGCGCAAGTTTTGCTTTTTTAAAAAATGACATTCTGTTTAGCAGATTTGTGAGATAATCATAATTCGCGAACAATCGCTCGGTTTGCAAACGTTCTTCTAAAAAAACTATATAAAACGCCGTCATGCTAAAAACCATGATCATCAAATGTGCGGTAAAAGTAAGCGACTGGACAGAGTTATTAGTAAAAAGACTTGTCCCTGAATCCATGGCGCTTATAAAAATGCGCGGCAGCAATAGGCAGTTGAAAAATAAATAAAGTCCTCCCAAAAACGGGAAAAACACACCGGACTTCTTTAAAAATATAAGGTTTACCGAAGGAACAATAAGTATAAGATAAATCACTACTGACGCCACCACAACACGAAGACTGGGTGATTTTATGAGTAAATCTAAAACGTTATAAGCTGTAGCTCCAAAACTCAAAACTACAATCAAAATAATCGTGTTTAGCTTTGTTTCTCGTTTCGACATGTAAAGCAGCGCTCGCGCCTCAAAGTAAAAACCGATCATAACAAGGGTATTGCCACAGTTTGAAGACAAAAAGTCAGGTAAGTTTCCGCGGAAAAAAAACAAATAAAACGCTATGAACTGAGAATATTTTGCAAGAGTCACAAATTTTATAATAGCCGGGGCCTTTTCTCTTGCCCTAAAAACATTGTTTAAAGTGCAAACAATAGCCGAAGCGAAGCTGACCCAAAAAAGTACTCCCAATAAAGTTCTGACATCTAAATTTATTAGTTCATAAAAATACATAGTTTCACCATTTTCCGTCATTATTTTGTGCAATAATTTTATTTTATCACAAAATATAAATAAGCGCAAGTTATTATAAATAAAAAAGGGAACGTCATGAAAATTTTATTCACTCGTCATGGTGAGACGGACTATAATAAAAACGATATAATACTTGGAACCACCGACCTGCCGCTTAACAGCGCCGGAATCGCGCAGGCGACAGCTGTTGCCGAAGAGATTGCGTTAAACTACAAGCCTGAAATCATTTATTCGTCGCCTCTAATTCGCGCTTTTGCCACTTCAAAACAAATAAGCGAAAGAATCGGGGTAAAGATAATAACCGATCGGCGTTTAAGCGAATGGAACTACGGGAAGTATGAGGGAAAGGGAAGATACCATGGCAATTTTCAAGCCGCGAAATCCGAGTTCGGCGTGCGCATGGGCGTCACCGGTGAGACATTGCTGATGTTGGCGCATAGGGTCTACTCTTTTCTCGATGAAATTATATCAAAAAGCAATTATCAAAATATACTTATTGTGAGTCACGGCGGCGTTTCAAGAGTTTTTAAAGCTTACTTCGAAGACGTTACAAACGATGAGTATAAAGATATTCTTATAAAAAACTGTGAAGTTTGGGAATTTAATATTAAGGCAATATAGTCAGTCGCGCACCTTAAGGTGCGCGACTGACTATGTGGCAAGGGAAATCCGCCTTAGGCACCGCGCGCCGCGTCTTAAAAACGCATTTAGCGTTTTAAAACCGACCAACTATAGTATATCAATTTGCCATATCAATGAAAATCTTTAAAATTTTAACGTTGACAGCCAAATATTGACAAGGTTAATTCTAGAATAAAACCCGTCCTCCCGTCAATACTTGTTTTAACAAAACAAGTCGGGAGGGTGTGCTTTGTATTATGGAAAGGTTGAAATCAGCGGCGTAAATACAGCCAATCTAAAGGTGCTTAAGGAGACCGAAAAGCTAAACCTGCTAAACAAAATCAAGCAGGGAGATATGAACGCGCGCGATGATTTGATCAACGGAAATTTAAGACTGGTGTTAAGCGTTATCCAACGTTTTGCCGGAAGGGGCGAAAATCCTGACGACCTGTTTCAAGTCGGCTGTATCGGACTTATGAAGGCGATCGACAACTTTGATACAACATTAAACGTAAAATTTTCGACATATGCCGTTCCTATGATTTTGGGAGAAGTTAAACGATATCTACGTGACAACAACCAAGTCAGAGTCAGCCGTTCATTGCGAGACCTCGCCTATAGGGCAATGCAGGCAAAAGAAAAGATTATGAGCATAAAATCTTATGAACCAGGCGTCGATGAAATTGCGAAAGAAATAGGAGCTAAAAGACAAGACGTCGTGCTGGCACTGGAGGCGATAAGCGAGCCGTTATCGCTTTACGAGCCAGTTTTTTCTGAATCGGGCGACACGATATATGTTATGGATCAAATAGGCGACCACAACGACGACAATAACTGGCTAGACGAGATTGAGCTTAAAGAGGCAATTACGGCTTTGGGACAACGCGAAAAGCGGATATTGAATCTTAGATTTTTTCAGGGAAAAACCCAAGTTGAAGTCGCCGACCAAATCGGAATAAGTCAAGCACAAGTTTCAAGGCTTGAAAAAGGCGCACTGAACAAAATTAAAAGAAAAATATAACCGCGTTTATGGCCTCCTCCTCTTAGGCGGCGGGTGATTTTCAATCCCCCGCTAACGCTTGTTAAAACATTGGAAGCGGCTTCGCCGCAGATATTTTAAAATAAGGGATCATAAGATCCCTTTATTTATTATTCTAACCTAGCGTTATAATATCCTTTGCCGCTTTCGGCCATTTCAAAAAGCTTTATGGTGTCGCTGTCGCGCATATTTGCGTCATCACTTCCGCTGACGACAGTTATATACTCTTCGTCATTAATTACAACATACCCCGCGAAACAATACCCTGCCTGGTCGGTAACACCGGTTTTTAATCCCCTTACATCCCAAACATCCGACTTCATAAGATTATGATTGTTTTCATAACTCGCGTTTTCGCCGCTTATAAATTTAATGTCGGCTGATGTTTTACCGCAAATTTCACACAGCAGCTTATTTTCCGACGCAGCAACCGAAATTTTTAACAGATCGCGAATAGTGGAAAAGTGTTCATCGTCATGATAGCCGTCAGGATTCCGAAAATTGCTGCCGTTCGCGCCAATCCTTTTTGCATACTCATTCATCAAATTGACAAAATAACTCGCCATCTCCTCGTCAGAATGGTCCTCTCCAACCTGTCCGCGCGCTACATTTACCGCTATGGTATAGGCGGCATCATTACCAGAAGGCAATATAAGCGCGGTTATAATACCTTTTAAATCAAGTATTTGACCTTCTTTAAGCCTTGCCACGCTCGAGTCTTCAGAAATAAGATCTATTTCTGAGCCAACAATAAACTCAAAATCCTCAGGAACCTTTTCAATGGCGACTAACGCAGTCAAGAGCTTTGTTATACTGGCGGGATATATTCTGTTGTCAAGATTTTTTCCATATATCAATTCCCTACCGCTTAAGTTATAACACACTCCGTATTCCGATTCTATCAGTGAAGAATCACTAAACCGAGGAGTCCCATTTTCAACTAAAATCTCTTTTAAAATATCAGATTCGTCCGGCAGATCCTCGGTTGTAGAAGCAACTGGTGTATCGTATGTTATAAATGTAGACATAACAGGTTGAGTTTCTGAAGATTTTGATCCATAATATTCATCATAATCTATCGCTTCACAGGCTGAAAAAATCAATACACAAGCTGTTAAAGAAAATATTTTTTTCATTTTTTTTCATCTCTCCGACCGAGTCTTGGTTTCGTTTCTTTCTCTCTTATGGCAATAGGATTTAAAATAGCTTCTATTTCAGGATCCGCAGCGTCGTCGGCTTCA
>JAISVH010000093.1 GCA_031271685.1 Eubacterium sp.
ATACTGCCCAACGCCGTATTGACCGACTCCGTCCTCATTTCGGCGGCCACGCCTACACGAACCGACCTCGAACCGATATTGCCCAACGCCGTATTGACCGACTCCGTCCTCATTTCGGCGGCCACGCCTACACGAACCGACCTCGACCCTATACTGCCCAACGCCGTATTGACCGACTCTGTCCTCATTTCGGCGGCCACGCCTACACGAACCGACCTCGACCCGATACTGCCCAACGCCGTATTGACCGACTCCGTCCCCATTTCGGCGGCCACGCCTACACGAACCGACCTTGCTTCAATATTATCAAGCGCCGCGCTGACTGATTCGGTTCTCATTTCAGCGGCTACTTTAACGGAGACAGACTGCGCATTCATATTAACAAGCTTACCCTTTAAACAATCGCTTTCAATTGCTGCGGCGCTGATCTGGTCACTTAATGATATAAAGGAATCAACGCTCAGTCTGCCGGAAGACATGCTTTGAAAATTCCGAAAGGTGCTCATGGTCGTGTTCAGTGTATTGGTTATACCGTTAAGAGTAGACGTTATATTATCAATAATAACTACTGATGTCTGCATAGTTGCCAAACCTGTCCACCTCCATTTTTTATACTTATCTTATATAACCGCGTTCATGTCCCCCGTCTCTTAGGCGTTGGGTGATTTTCAATCCCCGCTGACGCTTGTTATAGTTAAAGTCAATACCGCACAGCTCTGGCGTGCAAAGCACATGATAGGATTTTGCGTCAAACTAGGCAATTTTACCGCGAATATCTGTTGATATTTAAGGCAAAATCAACTAAGTTTGGCGAGAAATACGCAAGTGATTTGTGTGCCAAGCCGTTAAGCGTGAGTTGTGCGGTGTTGACTTAACTTAGAAAATATCAAGGATAATAACGCGAAAGCTTTGCTATATATACGATTGCGCTGAAATTATTTTTGCTTGTTTTCAAGTTAATTTACTATAAAACACCGGAAAAGGCTCCGCTGCATATTTTTGAATAGAGATCGGTATTGTTCCCTGACTATCTACGCTTATTTTTTCTCTTAATTTCATCTGACTGCTTTTTGTCATTTTCAATTTTTATCTGAGTTGACGCATAGTAAAAAGCTTTTACTTCGCTTTCGGAATCAAACCATTCCTCAATCATGGAAGGCGACCAATGGAGCTTATGAATAGCGTAGTAAAGAAAATTAGATTCATAATCGCCCTCCAGAATTAGTTTTTTGCTTCGTCAATCTTTTCGTCTATATTTACATTAAATCCATTAAAATTCTGAACAAACAATGTGAATTCAGTATATTCACCGGGGTCGTCGATCATCTCTTTCAATAAGTCTTCAGGCGTCTTAACCCCATAAGAGTCCTGAAGATCAGCGCTTAAAAGATCCGGGAAAACAACAGATGCCACAAGCAATTTAGAAATATATTTATTTGTGTCAACTTTATTGCGAAACATATTAGATTTACCCTTAATAGGAACTTCAATGGTGCACGCATCGCGAATAGCTTCGTCCTGCTTGGTAGTAAGCGGCTTAATATGCCACAAAAGTGGATTTCCCTTATCATCGCGAAGGCTTTTGGTTACCGGAAAAGTGGTGCTTTCTCTAACTGCTTTATTTTTTTTCAAAAAAAATGCTAAATTTGACATATCAAAATTATCCTTTCATTTTAAAACTTTAGGCAATACCGCACAGCTCTAGTGTGCGGTATTGCCTTTAAAAAGTTCCGCTGTTTTAAACACATAAACTTTATGGATAATATAGTTCTTATCTCAATTTATTACCCCTGCAACAAACAGTAGACAAAACATTACATGCCAGCAAGTTCATTGAATTTTTCAGGCATATCCCAATTTTCAAAAGTTCCAGATAAATCTTCCTCAAGAATTTCTTCGCCTGCCTGAAATTTTGCAAGAATAACAGAATCAAACAGACAGTCTTTATGAATAATAGTCTGCCTTCCCACAGATGAAGTGGGATCTTCATTTGTGACCTGAATTTCAAAATAAGGCATTACTCCGGTTTTTTGATAAATATCGGCTACATCGCGAATATGCGACTGATTATAGTGAGCTTTACCGCTCCAGGTTCCTTTGCCTCCCGCTGCCTTGTGCCCAAGCCCTACTTTTCCCAAAATAGGCACATCTGTGATGTTTATTTCCCATTTAGATTCAAATTCTGTCATTTGCATAAAATTGAGCCGGCGCCCGTCAATTGTAACAAAGCACGATGCCAAACTGCCATATACGGCATCCTTGGCGCTCATAATAGGGCTATACGGATTACTTGCCATAACTAACTTACACTCCTTTCTTTACGCTACAACGCAGGTCATATACAATTGCGCCATCGCGTTTACAACAGATACCATATCTTCAACAACTACCGAACGTTTAGTGTCTCCCTGTGAAACTTTAACATCTTCACCCTTAAAATTCTCAATTGCCCTTATTGTCTGAAGTTGTTCGTGGTGCTTAACTATGTCCGCCCACAAGCTGATTCGGCCGTCAGCATCATTGGGGACGACACCAAGATATTTTGTATTAAATAAAACTGCGATATCATTAGCGATTTGATCTATAACACGGATTGTCTGATTTTGCTTAAAGTCTTCGCCCTTTTCAAGGGTAACGTTTACAAGGCTGTTAATATCAGAAAGAACGCGAACATCAGCGCCTACTCTATGGAATGTAAACTTGCCGCCCTTAATTAACTGCTCAAGTCTGGTTTGCGTAAAGTTAACATCAACGGTATACTCACCGTCATAAACTTTATTCAGCGCGGATTTATTCACGTTAGTGCCGGCAATAACTCCGGTCACCCAATAAACAAGGCTCTGTTCCGCTTCGTCAACTACGCTGTTCTGAATGTCAACGACTCCTTCATAATCCGAGCTTTTTCCTGGATTATGCAAAACACACTGGAACTTAACGCCCTGCTCGTCACGCATACGCTTTGTAAACGCGGCGAATAATCCTTTTACATCTTCATCATCCGATGGACAGCCGATAGCGTTAAAAGAAAATCCTTCGGCTATTTCAAGATATTTTGAATAATAACCTTTCATTTTATCCGGATTTCCGTCAGGTGACACACCGCCTTCAAAATTAACGCCCGCAGTCGTATCCAAAGTCGCTTCTTTTTTCCAAACTACAAAATCGTTGTCTACCAAATCTGCCGCGCTTTGAACCGTTTGAACATCTACCGGAGAACCGTCGAGAATAAGAGTAACATCAAAATAGCCATCATTGTCAGCATTATCATCAATTACTACCTTTAATTTATTTCCCCTCTCGCCGGGATATTTAGCAGTCGCGAAATCATTATAGGCTTCCGTGCCGCCTTCTCCAATCCTATAAAGATACCCTATGCGGATATTTTTAAACAATTCACGGAATGGCTTCAATTCTGGAGCAGTGTAGTCATACCCGAAGAGTTTCAAGCTGTTTTTCTGAAGATCGCCTGTAGAAACCTCGATCATTTCATTCAAAGCGCCCCAATCGAGATAATAAGGGATCGTCGCTATCCCACGGTCTGAAAGCGCAGCGGTCGCCTTAGCCGCGGAAACGAAATTAATATAACTGCCGGGTAAAATCTTGTTTTGAGTAACAAAAGTACCTCCACCAAGTGCCATAGTTAGTTCACCTTGCCTTTCATAAATTTTGTAATTAGTCCTTCAACGGCGGTATGAGAATACGTGTTGCCGTCTTTAAGCACTACGCTCAAAATATCCCGCCTATGACTATACCGATTAGATTTTAAAAGCTGTCCCTTAGTAAACTCAGGGATGCCTTTGTCCCCTTTCGAGGTTTTTAACGCTTCGCCGCGAACATTCCGCTTTTTTTCCGCGTCGGCGTTGTCTGCCCTTGCCTTTGCCATTTAAACCTTCCTTTCCAAATAATTATAGCAAATTGTGTAAACATGTAAGTGAATTCTATGTTTACGAAATTTGCATAAATTACCCACTAGAATTGACTAACTATATGTTATTTTTAAACTTATAAACCACACTAAAAATCTTATTTAATAGTATCCCGTGTTTCAAGTGAAAACATCATCGTTTTTTCTTCACTCGCAGCAACATATATATTATAGTTTACAAAAAAGCATAAATCTCTCGCCCCTGATTTTTCAATATCATTATATTCACAGCTCATTTTAATCCCGCGCAGCAAGCATTCTTCATATTGAGTTTCAGAACCGGATAAGGCACCGTCTTCTAAAATAGCGCCCTCTTCATCTCTGCTATAATAAATTGTAATATAACGCAAAGCAAGCAGCAGCTTTTCCTGTATATCATAACGTTCCGCTTGAGGCTTATCGGCGCTTTTGGGATAATATCGTATGCAAAATTGATTTTCTAAAAAAATACGGCCGTCCATCTCGTCTTTGGATTTGAGATTTACTAGCCTTACAGAAAAGCCGGGAGCGTTTAAATCCTGTTCCATGTCTTCAGTATATATTCCATAATCGTCGCCAAACGCTTCATTCAGCCTTTTACATATCCCACCAA
Organism: Eubacterium sp.; assembly: GCA_031271685.1. GTDB lineage: Bacteria > Bacillota > Clostridia > Oscillospirales > Ruminococcaceae > Ruminiclostridium_E. Next base: position 4,518 of record JAISVH010000093.1, read on the forward strand.
TAATATTTTGGATCATTAAATACCTCCTATAGCAATTGCATAAGCATGGAAGTGAATATCATATTTACACTCAACGAATTAACGCCGTCGCAACGCGCTACGCGCAGTACAGTTACCTCGTTTTTTTCAACTTAAAAAACAGCCGCAGATATATTTTTCTGCAGCTTTTTTAAGGCAATCCCGCACAGCTCTGGCATGCAAAACAAGCAGTCGGATTTTTCGCAAAACTAGGCAATTTTGCCGCGAATATCCGTTGATATTTAAAACAAAATTAACGAAGTCTGGTGAGAAATACGCAAGTGATTTGTGCGCCAAGCCGTTAAGCGTGAGTTATGAGGTGTTGCCTTAAGCTTTTGCCATCATAAGCATAACATACCTTAAAGGTGAAATTCAATGAAATCATGTTATCTCTGCCGGTATTTTTCTGAAGCCTCTCCTAACGCTTTGCCGTGTAGCTGAAGCACGCGGCGCAGACTATAATTCATCTCATCGGATATTTCTTCCCACTTTTGAAAATTAATATATCTTTTTTGGAGAATAAGACGATAATTAACATTAGAAACCGCGCATATGTATCCCCTGATTTCCCGTTCAAGTTCAATAAATCCACTTATTTCGTCATTTATTTCAGACTCAAGGTCAACTATTTTAGCAACTATATTCCCTACCCTATCATCCGGGTTTCCCGCCCCGATACGGTCTCCCGTTAAAGACGGCGTTGACACTGACTGAGAAAGCGCCCTCAACCTTTTTAATTCAAGTCTATTAGTCTCAATCAATTCATTCAGCCGAAACGCTTGTTGAAAAAATTCTTTTGCGTTCATAATAATATTTTCTTCCCTGCCAACGCTCCATCTGGAGCTTATTTTTCATCATTCACCATACAAATCACTGTTTACTCTTGCAGTGTAATAATTCTCTATCGTAATAGGAGCATTGAAGATAGCCGTTTTCAAATACTGTTTTATATTCCCGATTTTAGTCGTATTTTCCGATATGCAGCGCAGGATATATTCAATATGGAATTCATTTATCTTCAATAAGCGCGCTTTCACTACCTCAGCCGGCATATCCTCTTTGGCGACGCGAATCGTATCGCTTGCAGAACAGATGCATTCAAGCATAATTTCTATAATCTCATCCACTCGCTCCTTGTCATGCTGTCTTTTTATAATTTCGTATTCAATGTTATTGCGTATTATCTCACGATATTTTTTGTATATATCTAACTTGTTCGTCACAATCTCGCCGGATTGACTGATTGTTTCATTTAGTTTAGTTTTTTTTGGTTTATTAATAGCGACATTCTGTGAGACGTGCACAGGTGCGTCTTGCGGGACATTTTGCGAGACGGACTGCGGGACACTTTGCGAGACGGACCGTGGAACACTTTGCGGGACGGACTGTGGAACACTTTGCGGGATGGACTGCGGGATATGGTAAGATCCTATTTTGTCCCAAAACGAAATGATTTTAT
>JAISVH010000105.1 GCA_031271685.1 Eubacterium sp.
TTTTGCGGTGTGGAAAGGCGTTGACGAAAAAAATCAGGACGAGCCTTATTGGGAATCACCGTTTGGTAACGGACGCCCCGGTTGGCATATTGAGTGTTCGGCGCTTTCGAGACATTATATCGGCGATACGCTAGATATACACGGGGGTGGCGCAGACCTGATTTTTCCGCATCACGAAAACGAAATAGCCCAAAGCGAGGCCGCAACCGGCTGTCCGCTTTCTAAAATTTGGATGCACAATGGAATGCTTAATGTTGATAATAAAAAAATGTCTAAATCGTTGAGCAACTTCTTTTTGGTTAGAGAAGCCGCCGGGAAATACGGCTATCCGCCAATTAGGTTTATGCTGCTCAACGCGCACTATCGCAGCCAGCTAAACTATTCGTCTGATGTAATGGAAAGTGCGATCAACTCGCTTGATAGACTGCAAAACTGTTATGATCTGATTAAAAGGGTGTCAGAAGCGGCGATAAAAGGAGAGGTCGGCGGAGACGTAAAAAAAATAGCTTGCGCGCGTAAAGAACAGTTTATTAGGGCTATGGACGACGATCTCAATACCGCCGACGGTATATCGGCAATTTTTGAGTTGACCAGAGATATTAATACTTTGATCAGCAACGGAGTTAATAAAAGTGAAATAGATATGCTAAGCGAATTATTCAATGAGCTTTGTGGAGTAATCGGGATAGAGTTTAAGATCGGTGATTGCGAGATACCAAAAGAAGTGTTGGATTTGGTTGAAAAAAGGAAAGTCGCGAGAAGTGAAAAGAATTTTGCGCTTGCCGATAAAATTCGAGAAAAAATCAAGATGCTAGGCTTTTCTATTGAGGAGACGAGACAGGGTTGCGTCATAAAAAAAACCTAAAAGAGCTTTTTAATTGCGATTTTTGCATTTTTGTGGTATAATATATAGTATATGAAATATGTGCAGATAGGAAACGTTAACCTGAAAAAAACCGCTTCGTTGGCGCCTATGGCGGGTGTTTCGGATTATGCTTTTAGAATAATTGCCAAAAGATACGGGGCGTCGCATGTAACGGGAGAGATGGTAAGCAGCAAGGGGATATGCTATTCGGATAAAAATTCTGAAAAATTGCTTGCGGTGACAGACGACGAACGCCCGATGTCCGTGCAACTGTTTGGAGCTGAGCCGGAGTTTATGGCAAAGGCGGCTCAAGTTGCTATGAAGTATAATCCTGATATCATTGATATCAATGCAGGCTGCCCAGTGCCTAAGATTGTAGGAAACGGCGCCGGTGCGGCGCTTATGAAGGATTTAAAGCTTTTAGAACGCATAGTTAGTGCGGTCGCCAAAGCTGTCGATATTCCGGTTACGCTCAAAATCCGTTCAGGCTGGGATGAAAGAGGTATAAATGCTGTAGAAACGGCTAAAATGGCGGAATCGGCGGGTATAAGCGCCGTGACCGTACATGCCAGAACTAAAACCCAGCTTTATTCCGGGTGCGCGGATCCGGAAGTTATCATGCGGGTAAAGCAAGCGGTAAGAATACCGGTCATCGGCAACGGCGACGTTAGATCACTTGACGATTGTATCAATATGTATCATGATACCGGCTGTGATCTTGTGATGATTGGCAGAGCTGCTTATGGCAATCCATGGCTTTTCCGGGAAATAAATAATTGGTTTGAAAAAGGGGAAAGGCTTGATTATATACCCTGTTTATCCGAAAAACTTGAAATGATGATAATCCACATTGAGCTGTTGGCCAAGACTAAGGGCGAGATCATTGGAATGAAGGAAGCCCGAAAGGTTGCGGGATGGTACTTAAAGGGTGTAAACGGCGCGGCAAAGTTCAGAAATTTTTGCGGTACAATGACCCGGATTAAGGATTTGTATGAATTGGTAAATATAATACAAAAACATAATATAGTATAATTCAACCATCAGCGGCGGAGCCGCTTCCGGTTATAACCCGCTGTCTAAGAGGCAGGGGACATGAACGCGGTTATATTTGGATTAATACCAAATCGAATTGCCGGATAAAATAAGATAATAAGGGGAGATTAAGGATTAAAAAATTATTAATTTTGCTTTCTTTAATATATATTTTTATCATCGGCTGCGAAATAGACAGTGGAAATGAGGAAAAGCCTGAGATCGCTGAAGAAGAAACCGAGCTTTTGCCTTATCCGGTTATTATAAATGATACTGAAATTGAAAAACAGCCTGAAATGATAGTTTCATTGTCGCCGGCGCTTACCGAAATGATTTTTGAGTTTGGAGAGGATAAAAAGCTTGTCGGGCGCTGCAATTATTGTGATTATCCCAAGGCGGTGACCGATGTAAAGAATTTTGGCAGCAGCGCTAGACCTGACATAGATGGCATTATTGGATTAAAGCCGGACTTGCTTTTAATTTCAACTCCCCTAGCCGCAAAGGACTTATTAACTATGGAAAGCCATGGAATCAAAACGTTGTTGTTTGAGTCGCCAAAAAATCTTGATGAGTTTAAAAGAGCATATGAGGGTTTGGGACTTGCTTTAAACGGATTATTTACCGGCACTGAGGTGGGTGAGCAGCAGTTTTCAGAGATTTCAAAGGTATTTGACAATTCCGATGTAATCAATATAGGGAAATTTGCGTATATAACAGAGGATTTGAAAATTGCGGCAGGCGGCACGCTTGAACATGCCGTTTTTTCCTGTTTCGGGGACAACATTGCGAAAGACAGGGAAGGTTATGTTTCGCCGGATGACCTTTTTGACGACGTTCAGCCGGATATTATAATATTGAATGATAAATATAATCTGAACCGTCTTAAGGATCATGACGTTTATTCCGGGCTTTCCGCCGTTGACGGAGACAGGGTGATTTATGTAACAAATCTATATTTTGAGCGGCCTACTGTTAGGATAACTGAACTTATTGAAAAATTTATATTGGATTATAAGTCATTGGATCAGCTTTATAACCGCGTTCATGTACCAGCCTCTTAGGCGGCGGGTGATTTTGAATCTCCCGCTGACGCTTGTTAAACCACTGGAAGCGACTCCGCCTCAGATGTTTGAATTAGAGCGTTCAAACAAATAAAAACACATATGTTTTTGTGTATTTTCCGACGCGCTGCGTTAATTTTTTATTAAGGCAACTCCTTACAACTTCACGCTTAACGGCCTGACGCATAAATCACTTGCTTATTTCTTGTAAAACTTCGTTAATTTTGCCTTAAATATCAACGGATATTCGCACAAAAATTGTCTTGTCTGGCGAAAATTTTGCTCGCCGATCCATCGCATTTTATATCTGAATTCATTTTCATACTTATCTCTGATGGAAAGCATCTTAAAATAAAGCCAACAGCTTTAGTTTATGGATTTTGACGCAGGTTTTTATTAAGGCTTTAATATAGAGACTAGTATAAGCTGCCTATGGTTAACGATAAAGTTGCAAGTGGGCCGGAGGAGTTTATGACTTATTTAAGGGATATTTTGGACAATCTTGTCAGCATAGTTAAAATGATGACTTTTATTGATTATTTAGATATGTTTCTGCTCACTTTTATCGTTTTTTGGGTGATAAAGTTTGTAAGAGAAACAAGGGCAGTTCAATTGATAAAAGGAATTTTGTTGTTTTCGCTAATACTTTTGCTGATAAGACAGCTTGAGTTTAAGGCTTTGGGTCTTATAAGCAACGCTTTTATAAATGTGGGAATGATGGCGATCATTGTCATGTTTCAACCAGAGCTTCGCCGCATGCTCGAAAAGTTTGGACGTAACAATGTTGTGAGGAGCCTTGCTTTTAATCTTGAGGGTAATCCATCTGATATTCTTTCAAAGGTTTTACAGTCAAACGAGCAGATATCTTTGGCTTGTGAGCGGCTGTCGCGCACGGCGGTAGGCGCTCTTATAGTGATGGAAAGGCAAACAAAGCTTGGAGAACAGATTGATACCGGAGTTATATTAGACGCACAGCCCTCAGAGCCGCTTATACAGAATATTTTTTTCCCGCATTCACCTATGCATGATGGAGCGGTGATAGTAAGGAACGGATTATTACTGGCGGCGGGATGCTTTCTTCCTAAACCGCAAAAAGAGGATTTGATACCGCGTGAACTTGGTTCGAGACACCGTGCGGCTATTGGCATGAGCGAAGTGAGCGACGCGTTGGTGGTTATAGTATCTGAGGAAACAGGAACTATTTCAATAGCCGAAAATGGCGCTTTGAAGAGAGGATTTGATAAAAAATCACTTTGCAAGTATCTAAACTTAAAGCTTTTACCAGACCATAGCGAGAGCATTTTAAGAAAAGAAATAAGATTTAAAAAAATAAAAAAATATGAGGATAAATCAAATGAATAATGTTTTTTTAAATTTTTTAAGTTCAATAAAGAAAAACATAAAATCAATAATTTTAGCTTTCGGTATATCGGCAATACTTTGGTTGGCTATCTCATTTCAGCTTTTTCCGGATGTAACCAATAGCTTTGATAATTTACCCATCATTATTAAACCAACTGTTTTTATGGAGGCTAATAGTTTGAGTCTTGCAAAGGGCAGTGAGTTTAGTGTGACCGCAAGGGCCGAGGGGAAAAGGTATGACATTGCAAAATTGACCCCGGAAGACATTAGTGTATCCCTTGATCTGTCTTCCGTTACTGGTACGGGTAATTATGATGTGCCTGTTAAGATAGATATTATAAAAGATATTGATTTTGACTGCAATATAAGTCCGGATGTCGCGACGGTAAATGTGGACGTAGTGAAAATTTTAAGCAAAACTCTTAGGGTCGAACCCTTGCCCATAGGATTAAGCATTATAGATGGATTTCAGATTGACAGCGACAGGCTTAAAACTGCTCCAGAAACAATTACAATAACGGGAGAATCAGACGAGGTGGATGCTGTTACGCGAGTGGCGGCGAGGGTAATGACCAATGTTGAGCTTGCTGAAACCACTGAAATGAGGGGTGAACTTATCTTTTATAATAATGGGGTAATGCTTCAAAACCCCGACGTTAGTTTGGATAATGACGATTTTAATGTTACTGTGGCTATCCATAAGGTAAAAACGCTGCCGATATATTTTTCAATAGTGGGTTATCAGCCTAATTTCGACATTGAGGGATTAGCTTCCAGGATGGAAGTTTATCCGACCGAAATCACTATTTCTTCGCCGGATAATTCTATTGACAGCCTTGAAAGGCTTGAACTTGCGCAGATACACATAAATGAGCTTGACTATTTTAATTTAAGGACCATCCGGCGTGAAACAATTTCCCCGATTTTGCCTGAAGGATATGGCAATATTTCTCGCAACGCCTCAGCAAGCCTTAGTTTTAATGACGTAGATGGTTATAATGATTGGGTTTTTAATATTGGTTCAGAAAATTTTCAGCTAATAAATCAACCGCAGGATTATAACGCGCAGATTTTGACTAGAGAGCTGTCACTTACCGTAGTGGGACCGGCAAGCTTTGTCCGGGATTTAAACCCCGAAGATATAACCGTTACAGTTAATTTTATGGGGGTAGAGCCTGAGAACGGAATGACGAAAAGGATAAATGTTAGCTGTAGGATTTCCGGGGAAAAGGTTCCCGCCTGGGTTTCGGGGAATCCGCAGGTAGACGTTATGTTTGACGCTAGATAAAAAGAGAACGTTTTTTGCTTTTTTTATTGGGCCTATTGCGCTTAACGGGTAATTGTGATATACTTTATATGGTAGTTTATGTAATATTGGGGGACAATCAAAATGGATAAGGTAAAAGTCCAAATTTGCAACCGTTCTTATAATCTTGTGACCGACGGCGGCACCGATCGTTTGACCTTGCTTGCGAAAAATCTTGAAGGACAGATAGCCGAGCATACTAAGCACCTTAAAAATAGGTCGGAGATTGATATTTTAACTTTGGTCGCGCTTAATATCTTGGACGAGTCTGAAAGGGAATTAGCTCGTGTTATACAAGACGCGGAAAATATAAAAAATAACCTTTTTGAATCGGAGAAAAAACTAAAAGAGGCTATGGATGAAAATATCTACAGCGCTAACCGCGAATTAGAGCAAATCGCTACTTTTAAGGACATTGAGAAAGAAGAACTGCGAAAAAAGCTTATGGAATATGAAGAAAATTTTGATAAGCTGGTAGAAGAGAAAGTTAAAGAGATCGGAATATTAACCGATGGTGTTGACAGTGCGCGTTCGGAAATGGAACATATAGCTTCGGTAGTAGACAGCGAAAACGAAAAACTAAGAAACACCCTTAACAGCTTCGAAAAAACTTTTGACGAATACAGCAAATTAAAGGAAGCTGAGATTATAAAACTGCGTGAAGAACTTGAGTCAAGTCGTGCGGATTGCGATACGTTAAGGCAGCGTTTGGCGGCCTTAGACGATGAAGGGCAGATGACGATATGTTAGAGATTTTAGCCCCCTGCAGGGGCCCTGATACCGTAGGCGCCGCCCTAAAATATGGGGCGGACTCTGTTTATTTAGGGTCTAAGGATTTTTCGGCCAGGCGTCGCGCAAAAAACTTTTCGATAGAAGAAATTAAATCCGCGACAGACGAATGTCATTCGCACGGCGTTAAAGTTTATCTGGCGCTGAACACGCTTGTGTTTGATGATGAAATATTAAAGCTTATACAAACTGTTGACAGTTGTGTAAATGCTGGTATTGATGCGGTGATAGTGCAGGATTTAGGAGTTATGAGGGTCGTAAAGGATCGATACCCCGGTTTGCCGCTTCACGCTTCCACTCAAATGACTGTAACTTCGATAATGGGAGCGCGCATATTAAAAGATCTGGGCTTTAAACGTGTTGTGTTGGCTAGAGAACTGTCGTTTGCGGAGATAAGGGATATTGCTAGGTCGGAGGATATCGAAATAGAGGTGTTTGTGCATGGGGCTCTATGTGTTTGTTTGAGCGGACAATGTTATATGAGCGCAATGCTCGGAGGGCGGAGCGGGAATCGCGGACTTTGTGCCCAACCTTGCCGTTTGCCGTTTAAAGATAAAAAGCATCCGTTATCCCTTAAAGACCTTTCAATTATTAGCAAAATCAGAGAACTTGAAAAAATAGGCGTTAAATCTGTTAAAATTGAGGGAAGGATGAAAAGCTCAGAGTATGTTGGGGCGGCCGTAAATGCCTGTCGTCTTGCCAGGGATGGAAAAAGCCCTGATATCAGGCAGCTTAAAGATATTTTTTCGAGAGATGGGTTTACGTCGGGATATTATGATAATAATTACAATAATATGGGTGGGACACGCCGTGTAAAGGAGAAAAATGTACAGAGAAAAACTAGATAAAATATTGCCAAACATTCAAAAACCGGCACGGTATATCGGAGGAGAGACCGGTTCGGTATTCAAAGATAAAAACAAGGTAAGCGTGCGTTTTGCGTTTTGCTTTCCTGACACATACGATATAGGTATGTCGCATCTGGGGATGAAGATTCTTTATTCTTTAAAAAACGCAGTGCCTGAATTTTGGTGCGAGAGAGTATTTATGCCGTCTACGGACATGGAAGAGGCAATGCGGAAAAATGAAATAAAGTTATACGGCTTAGAAAGTTTAGAACCCATTAGTGACTTTGATTTTATAGGATTTACACTGCAATATGAGCTAACATACACAAATATTTTGAATATGTTAGATTTGGCCGGGGTGCCGTTGTTCGCAAGAGAAAGGACAAGCCTTATGCCGGTCGTTATGGCGGGTGGTCCATGCGCTTGCAATCCCGAGCCTCTTGCAGATTTTTTTGATTTATTCGTGATTGGCGAGGGAGAAGAGGTAAATATTGAGCTAATGAGGTTATATGAGAAGTATAAAAAAAGAGGAAAAGGCGAATTCCTTCGCGCGGCGGCGGAAATAGAAGGGATTTATGTGCCGTCGCTTTATGAAATCGAATATAACAGTGATAACACGATAAAAGCAGTAAACAATTTAATCGGGGCACCAAATGAAATAAAAAAACGTATAATCAAGAATTTTGACAAAGTTTTTTATCCCGACAATTTTGTGGTTCCATTTTGTGAGATAGTTCATGATCGTGCGGTTGTGGAGGTGCTGAGAGGCTGTATAAGGGGATGCAGGTTCTGCCAAGCCGGATTCATTTATCGTCCGTTCCGAGAGAAAAAAAAGTCTACGATTTTAAGGCAATTAACCGAGCTTTGTGATAACACCGGTTATGACGAGGTTTCGCTTTCGTCGCTGAGCACCGGAGATTATCATGACATAGAAGGTCTTTTGTCGGAAATAGTAAAATATACTGGCAAAAATAATGTAGGCTTGTCGCTGCCGTCGCTTAGGGTGGATAAGTTCAGCGGAGAGATGTTGGAAAAGATAAAATCAGTGCGTAAAAGCGGGTTGACGTTTGCGCCGGAAGCGGGAACTCAGAGACTTCGGGACGTTATCAATAAGAATATAAGAGATGAGGATTTGTTGGAAAGTTGCCGCATAGCGTTTACGGGCGGGTATACCAGTGTTAAGCTTTACTTCATGCTTGGACTGCCGACAGAAACGCTTGAGGATATAGAGGGTATAAAGATATTGGCAGAGAAAGT
>JAISVH010000112.1 GCA_031271685.1 Eubacterium sp.
ATATGGGGGCTAGCGGCTGCGTCGGCTTTATGTTTTCTCCGATAGGTATGATTGTGTTGGACAATGAGGACGGAAGCATAAGTAATGACAAAATGATGGAAGACGTATTAAACGCCAACGGCAATGACTTCATCTTTGAGGACGGGTGCGTGGAGGTAACCGCTGACGTCGGCAGTGTCAGCGCTGTGGCAAGCGAACTCTCAAAGCTTGGGTATGTTGTGCTTTCGGCTGAAGCCGTGCAGATACCAGATACTTATGTGAAACTCGCCGATGAGGAGCAGATAAAAAAGATGAGCCTTATGCTTGAGGTTATGGAGGATAATGACGACGTTCAAAACGTTTGGCATAATTGGGATGAACAAATTTAATACTATCACTCCTGAACTAAACAGCAGACATTTTTACTTGTCTATTTCCCGTTATACGCTTTAATTCCCCATAAAATATCAACGGATATTATCGCCGAAATTGCTTTGTCTGACTAAAAATATCATTCGTAAAAATTTGACTGCTGTTTAGTGCAGAAGTGATAGAGAGGAAAAATAAGGCAGAAATAATTTGTAAATTTGCACATTATATAAATTTTTTGTGAATAATTATTGACTTTTTCGTTAACAAGTGGTATAATTACATATGCCCACCAAAATTTGGATATTAACGAGGAGGTAAAAGAGCTATGAAAAATATGAAAGTAAGGGCTAAAATTATTCTTTCATTTTGTGTCATTATAACGCTGATGTTTGTTTTTGCCGTTTATATTATAGCTTCAAACATATCGACAAACAGCAGCACTAAGTCGATACGCGACGAGTTACATATGCAAACACTTTGCACATCTCTGTCGAATTATTTCAGCGAGGCCAATAAAAGTCTCTTGACTATAAGCTATACATTTGACGATAAGGAATATGAGAAAATTTCTGGGTATATAAACGAGTGCTTAAACTCGATAACCCAAATGAAAGAAATTATAAGTTTAAACCCGTCTCTCGCGGTATTTGATCCTGAGATCAACGCCATAAGCTCTTTAATTAACAATTGGAAGGTTGATGTTGACGAGGTTCAAGCAAATAATAAAACGCTAGAAACCATTATAGAGCGGTCACGGAGCAACCAAAAAACATTGACCGATCAAAGCGCCGGTATCTTTGATTATCAAATGGAGCTTTCAAACGATGAGGCAAGACAGGACCTTCCTCTTGAGGAACGCTTGAGCCGAATAGAACGCATCGACCAAGGTATGGACATATCTTATAGACTTAATTATATCGGCGGAGCTTATGAAGTTATGTTCACCGCGTTGGATCTTTCAAAAATTGGTGAAAATCAGGCGTTTTTTGATGAAACCGTTACTGTGCTGGAAGATTTTTTGGCCGACAGCGGATTGCAGTATAATATCGATACTACGACCGCTATGTTGGCTTCGCTTGATGTTTATAATAAAGATATAAATGAGTTTATTTCCACGCTTAACAGCCGTAATGAAGCAAGGGACATATCGATAACAGCCGCCACCAAACTAATGGACAACATAAAAACTCTGTTGGATGATGTTGAGGCTTCATCTATTTCTTTCACAGACGGCACCATAGCTTCATCGAGTCAGTCTATAACAGTGGTTATCATTTTCTCTGCCGTCGCGTTAGTCGTTTCAATTTTTATGGCCCTCTACATATCCGAAAATATAAGCAAACCTCTGAGCGTGCTGACCAAATTTATGAAAAAAGCGGGAGCAACGGGAGATGTCAGTTTAAACGAAGAAGATGTTAAAATAATAGAGTCGTATTCTATCAATAAAGATGAAATTGGCCAGTGTATAGGGTCAACCGCAAAATTTATTGCCCATATCGGCAATATAAGCGATTATTTGGAAATAATCTCCAACGGAGATCTCACAATTGATGCACAAGCGTTATCTGACAAAGACATAATGGGTAATTCTTTGAATAAAATGGTTAAAAACCTGAGCGGAATGTTCGGTGAAATACATAGCTCCACCACACAGGTGGCTTCGGGATCAAAACAAATCGCAGACGGAGCTCAATCTCTCGCTCAAGGTTCGACCCAACAGGCGGCGACCGTAGAGCAGCTCTCAAGCTCTATTTCACTCATCGCCGATAAAACCAAAACCAATTCAGAAATGACGGATAAAGCCGCTAAGCTCTCAGAATCCATAAAGGGAAAGGCCGAACGCGGCAACCAACAGATGGGTGAAATGATGAAAGCCGTTGAAGAAATAACTGACGCCAGCAGTCAAATCGAAAAAGTTATCAAGGTTATCGACGATATAGCATTTCAAACCAATATTTTGGCGCTTAACGCCGCTGTTGAGGCCGCACGCGCCGGCGACGCCGGAAAAGGCTTTGCGGTGGTGGCCGAAGAGGTCAGAAATCTTGCTTCAAAAAGCGCTGAAGCGGCCAAAAATACGGGAGGCCTTATAGAAAATTCTATCGAAAAAGCTAATCTCGGTTTAAGTATAGCAACCGAAACTTCGGCTTCGCTTAAAGAAATTGTTGAAGGAATAAACGAAAGCGCCGAAATAGTAAGGCAAATCGCGGTGTTGTCCGACGAACAGGCAGCGGCCGTAGCCGAAGTAAACACCGGCATCGACCAAGTGGCTCAAGTGGTTCAGCAAAACTCCGCCACAGCTCAGGAAAGCGCTGCCGCAAGCGAGGAAATGAGCGGGCAATCAAGTGTTTTAGAGGATTTAATAGCGCAGTTCAAACTGAGGAAAATGGAAGAAGAAATAAAATTGTAAGAATAACCTTTATTTTAACAGATTTTACGCGCAGGAACGACAATTTCTGCGCGTAAAATATATATTTTGCTATGTAATAAATAATTATTGACAAATAATATTAAAAATGTTATAATAATAATAATTCAATATATGTAACCTTTTTTATCATTCCATATAATTTATTAGGATATTGTAAAAAGAGAGTATATTTAGCATTTGACGCAAGGTTCAATGTGAATTTTTGCTAATACCAAATGACATACTCTTTTTTGTATAATATCCATATTAAAATCGGGGGAGTTTAATCAAATGAAAAATTTAAAAGTCAGGCCAAAAATGATATCTGCATTCCTTATTGTAATCTTATTAACTTTGGGCATCGGTATTGTGAGCATAATAAATTTAACACTTTTGAATGACGAATATACGTATGCAATAGACTTGCATGGCAAACCTTTGATCAATGCCGGCCATATTCTGTCTGAAATACACTCAATGCGCGCCGAAATACGCGGCGGTATAATTTTTGTCGCCGACAGCGAAAAATTTAAAAATCAGGAGGCTCTTGTCCGCGGCCATCAAGTTAATTTTGAAGAGGACCTCGCAATTTTTAAGGAATCTCTTATAAGAGAAGACACTCAACGGCTATATGATGAAGTTATTGAAACCTATAACAACAATTTTAAACCCGCAATCGACAAACTATTTTTAGACGGAGCCAACGGTGCGTCGCAGGCTGATTTAGCGTCACATATGGCCAATACTATAAAACCCGCAGTAGATTTGATAGCTGCTAACATTGATGAATGTATGACCATCAAGTCAGGGATGCTAGACGATAGTAGCGCCTCCGGAGCCGAAATGGCTGAATTCATTTTAATTTTCCTTATCATTCTGGCTGCCGTGACGGCCGCAATATCAATATTCTTAGCTCTTTACATATCAGGCCTTATCAGCAAACCTCTGAACGACATGATGGGATACATAAAGCAGGCGGGAGAAACCGGAAATCTTGAATTCCGTGAAGACGAGTGGGCTAATTGTGACCGCCTTTCACAGAGCGGCGACGAGATCGGACAGACGATGAAAGCATTTACTCAGATGATGCGCAAATTTGTTTATTACGGCGAAACGGTCGAAAAGGTCTCGGAGCGCGATCTAACCATTGACGTTGATACTCTCGGATCCAGTGACACCTTCGGCAGCGCCGCTAAAAATATGGTGGACAGTTTGAACGATATGTTGGGAGAAGTAAATTCGTCTACCTCACAGGTATCCGGCGCAGCGAAACAGATAGCCGACGCCGCGCAGACATTGGCTCAAGGATCCACCGAGCAGGCTGCAACCGTAGAACAGCTTTCAAGCTCGATCACACTAATCGCCGACAAAACCAAAACCAATTCAAAAATGACCGATCAGGCAGCCGTTTTAGCAAATACCATAAAGGGCAACGCGGAAAAAGGCAGCCGTCAAATGGACGAAATGATGAAGGCGGTTGAAGAAATAACCAACGCAAGCAGCCAAATAGAAAAAGTTATCAAGGTTATCGACGATATAGCATTTCAAACCAATATTTTGGCGCTTAACGCCGCCGTAGAAGCCGCGCGCGCCGGGGCAGCCGGAAAGGGATTCGCGGTGGTGGCCGAAGAAGTTCGCAACCTTGCTTCAAAAAGCGCGGAAGCGGCTAAAAACACCGGAGGTCTTATTGAAAATTCGATCGAAAAGGCAAATTTGGGGTTAAATATCGCCACCGAAACATCAGCTTCGCTTAAAGAAATCGTCACCGGAATAAACGAAAGCGCTGAAATCATGGCTCAGATCGCTCAGTTGTCCGATGAGCAGGCTTCCGCCGTAGCTGAGGTGAATACCGGCATCGACCAAGTGGCACAGGTGGTTCAGCAGAACTCGGCGACAGCACAAGAAAGCGCCGCAGCCGCGGAAGAGATGAGCAGCCAGGCAACCGTTCTTGAAAACCTTATAGCTCAGTTTAAACTGAAACAGCGCAATAATTAATTAACTTAAGAAAACACCTAAAAAACTTAAAAAAACTTATTTAGAAAATCTCAAGCTATATTAATTTATAGCTTGAGATTTTTATTATAAGTATTAATAAAATTTAAATAATATGTTAACTATTTGTAAAAGTTAGTTTTTCCAATAAATAATCGTTGACAACTATAATTGCTAGTGTTAAAATTAATTTAAAGCTGTTTTTTGTCAAAAAAAGTCAAATCGGCTTTTAAAATTAGCGATGCAGTAAATCTATCTTAAACAATCCCAAAAAATCTACGAAAAACCGATTTTATTCTAGTTTCGTATTAACTGAAGCTTTTGTGTTGTTTTTTGTCGTTTTGTTTATTAGATTAGCTGAAAATTTCAAATAATAAGGAGAACGGTTAAATGAAAAACTTAAAAGTCTCTATTAAGCTGATTATAAGCTTTTCGGTCGTCATTGTTCTTGCCGTGTTAGTGGGTTTGATCGGAATTTGGGGAATGTACCAAATAAACGCGGCTGACGACGACCTATATAACAACAAATATCTGCCCACAGTGCTTGCGGGCGATATCTCTCAGGCTATAGTAGAGCAACGCATCGTTATGCGTAGCTTAATCATATACGATGTCAATGCCGATGCCGAACAGTTTCAGAGCGCCGAAGACGAGCTAGCAGCCAGCCGGCAGAAGATAGATGAAATGATGGCCGAATATGACGGCACTATTTCAAATGATGACGATCGTGCCACATTCGATGAATTCAGCGAGGTATATCGTAATCAGTGGACGCCTCTTGTGGATAACATTAGCGAGTTGGGCTTAAACAACCATGCCGAAGAAGCAAAGGTTATGATGACAGAAAACTCAGCTTTAGCTGTTAATCTGAACGAACTGACCTCCAGACTTCAGGAAATCAACTTGACTGACGGAAAGAACTCAGTTGACGGAAACACAGATCTGTTTTTCTCCATGGCAGCTATAGAAGTTGGCGTTTTATTGGTTTCGGTAGTTATTGCCCTGTTTTTTGCGTTGTATCTTTCCAGGCTGATAAGCAACCCGCTTAAAGATATGGTGGGATACATAAAGCAGGCTGGAGAAACGGGAAATTTAAAATTCAGGGATGACGAATGGGCGAACTGCGACCGCCTGTCACAGATGAAGGATGAAATAGGCCAAACCATGAAAGCATTCACGCAGATGATGCGTAAATTTGTTTATTACGGCGAAACCGTTGAAAAGGTTTCGGAACGCGATCTAACCATTGACGTTAACACTCTCGGGACTGACGATACCTTCGGCAGCGCCGCCAAAAATATGGTGGACAGTTTAAACGATATGCTAGGTGAAGTAAATTCGTCAACCTCACAGGTGTCCGGAGCCGCCAAGCAGATAGCTGACGCTGCACAGACATTGGCTCAAGGATCCACCGAGCAGGCCGCGACCGTTGAACAGCTTTCAAGCTCGATATCGCTAATTGCAGACAAAACGAAGATCAATTCGCAAATGACTGACAAAGCCGCAGTTTTGGCCAATACCATCAAAGGCAATGCTGAAAAAGGAAGCCATCAGATGGACGAAATGATGAAAGCGGTTGAAGAAATCACAGACGCTAGCAATCAAATAGAAAAGGTTATAAAAGTTATTGACGATATTGCTTTCCAGACCAACATTTTAGCGCTTAACGCAGCGGTTGAGGCAGCGCGCGCCGGGGCAGCAGGAAAAGGCTTTGCTGTGGTAGCCGAAGAAGTTAGAAATCTTGCTTCAAAAAGCGCTGAAGCCGCTAAAAATACCGGAGGGCTTATTGAAAACTCAATAGAAAAGGCCAATTTAGGACTAAATATTGCCACCGAAACCTCGGCCTCGCTTAAGGAAATCGTAACCGGAATAAATGAAAGCGCTGAAATCATGGCGCAGATCGCACAGTTATCTGACGAGCAGGCTTCCGCCGTAGCTGAAGTGAATACCGGCATCGACCAAGTGGCTCAGGTGGTCCAGCAAAACTCCGCTACCGCAGAAGAAAGTGCCGCCGCCGCGGAAGAGATGAGCGGGCAGGCAACTGTTCTTGAAGACCTTATAGCTCAGTTTAAGCTGAAAAGGAATGAGATAAGACTTTAATATTGTTTTTTATCTGATATTAAATATAACGGCAGGACAGGCAGATTATAAGTTTTGAATTATAACCGCGTTCATGTCCGCCGCAGATGTTTGGATTTTATATACGCTCGGGAACTTCATTCCCGAGCGTAATGCTTATTATGGATAAAAAGAGCTCAAACATCTACAGCTGAGCCGATTCCAACATTTTACAAGCGTCGGCGGGGAGACACGCGGTTATAGCTAAAAGCAATTTGATATATTATGGTTGACACAACAAACAAACAATGCTATAATTTAAAACACGGATAATTTTTTATGTTCAAACATTTGCGGCGGATCCGCTTCAAGTGTTTTATAGTAAATTAACTATAACCAGCGTCAGCGGGGGATTGAAAATCACCCGCCGCCTAAGATACGAGGGGCATAAACGCGGTTATTTTTATCTCAAATTAATATGGTAAAAGGCAGAATATTCTGACTTTAACAAGGGTTGCGGACTATGAACAGTATTTTTAGCCCCCAAAATGATGATATGATAAACGTTAATGTTATAAAAGACAAAATAACCAAAACACTCACAACTAAAAAAAAGACTCTGTTATCAGAGGTTTTAAATGAATTCGGTATAGCGCTTAACATGAGCTGCGGGGGAAAAGGAATATGCAAAAAGTGTACGGTTAAAATAGACGGCAAAGTTCGCCTTGCCTGTCAGACTGTCCTCAATAACGATGTAAACGTCGAGCTTTTTTCAGAGAATGTTTATTCAAATATTCTTAATGATCCCGAATCTTTTGAAAAGCCTATTTCACCAATGTATACAAGATGGGGCGTTTCGGTCGATATAGGAACCACCACCGTTTGCGCCGCACTTTCCGGAGCCGGAAAACGCATTTCTATAACGGCACGCAAAAATCCACAAGTTTCTATGGGTGCGGACGTTATCAGCCGAATTGAAAAATCTTTGAGCGAAGACGGTCTGCGTCAGCTTTCTGAAAGCATTAGATCAGCTATTCGAGAGATGATAGACGAATTGTGCCGTGAAAAAGCAATAAGTCCGCTTGAAATTGATGCGGCGGTAATCACCGGAAATACTACAATGCTTTATCTTTTAACAGGAAGAAGCACAAAATCTCTTGCCGCCGCTCCATTTGCGGCTGACTGCTTTTTTGGTGAAACTGTGCCGGCTGTTTCGCTAGGACTTAATATATCAAAAAAAGGTATTGCCTACCTCCCGCGCTGCGTCTCGGCCTTTATTGGAGCGGATATGATAACGGCCTTATTATCTTGCGATATTTACGACGGCACGAAAAAGACCGCGCTGCTTGCGGATATTGGGACTAACGGGGAACTCGCAATTTGTCATGAAGGAGTTCTGTACTGTGCCGGGACGTCAGCCGGGCCAGCTTTTGAGGGATATGAGCTGTCACATGGATGTTACGCCGTGAAAGGCGCAATAGACAAAGTTTGGCATAAAAATAATAAAATATATTGCTCTACTATCGAAGGCATTTCCGCAGTCGGAGTTTGCGGAAGCGGAATAGTTGACGCTGTATCCGTAATGCTTGAACTTGGTATCATAGATGAAACAGGATACCTTGACAAAGAAACAGAGCTTATCAACGGAATTTTTGTGACACCGGAAGATATTAGAAAAGTTCAATTGGCAAAAGGAGCTATAAGGGCCGGGATAGAAACTGTTATCCATGGCGCCGGTGTTAAAAACTCACAGATAAAAAATTTTTACATCGCAGGAAGCTTCGGAAATTATCTTAACATAAACAGCGCTGTCAATATAGGCCTTATTCCGCGCGAGTTTTTACAATCGGCAATCATGATCGGAAATTCAGCGCACATTGGTGCGACAAAAATGTTGCGGGATAAATCGCTGATAGAAAAAAGTGAAGTGTTGGCAAGCCGGGCAAAAATAATTCCGCTTGAGTCAAGTGATGTTTTTTTAAAAAACTTTGTTAAATTTATGATGTTTGAATCCGTATAGAGCCGCGTTCATGTCCACCACCTCAGATGTTTGAAACAACTATACAATATAAGAAGCCGTGTTCATAGGTTGAAGCAGTTGACAAAATATGCTAAGATTAGAACATGAAGAAGATAGAATTTACACCAACAAATTATCCGAGTGACTTGACAGATAGGGAAAGGACGATGATAGAGCGATTCTTTCCTGTCGGCAACAAGTCTGCATGGCATAAGCGGTCCCTTGTGAACGCAGTATTGTATATGAAAGACAACGGCTGCAAATGGAGGGCATTGCCGCATGATTACCCGCCGCACTACACGGTGAAGAAGCCTTTTTCATGATTTCCCATTTACATACACTG